>ONST01000113.1 GCA_900320575.1 uncultured Eubacteriales bacterium | reverse complement strand
GGCGACCCTCGGGACCATCGAAAGGGGCACCATGACCGGGGATCTGGCGCGGATCACCACACTGCCGGATCCGGTGACCGTGAGTTCCCTCGGCTTTATCCAGGCCGTACGGAAGGAACTGGAAGATATGCTTGCATAAAAAAAACGGGAGGCGGCTGCGTCACTGCAGCGCCTCCCATTTTTCATAGGCTTCTTCCAGTTCCTGTTCCAGCTCCGCCTTCCGGCGGCTCAGCGCGAGGAGCTTTTCGGGATCGGAAGCGGTTTCCGGATCGAGGAAGGCCCCGTCGATGGTTTCATTTTCCGCCTCCAGCTTCCCGATCCGTTCCTCGATGCGGGCCAGGTCGTTCTTCTGCTTGCGGATGCGGGCCTGTTCCTCCTTCTGCTGCTTCCAGTCGGTCTTTGCCTGCGTCTCTTCCCGGACGGCGTCTTCCGGAAGCAGGGGCGTCAGATAAGCCTTCTCGACGTCCTCCTTTTTCTCCAGATAGTAGTCGTAGTTTCCGATGTAATTGAGCAGCTGCCCGTGCGTAAGATCCAGGATGCGCGTCGCTGTCCGGTTGATGAAATAGCGGTCGTGGGAGACGTAGAAGACCGTCCCCTCATAGGCCCGGAGCGCGCTCTCCAGGATCTCCCGGGACTCGATGTCCAGATGGTTGGTGGGCTCGTCGAGGAAGATCAGATTGGCGTCGGAGAGCATCAGCCGGCACAGGGATACCCGGGCCTGCTCGCCGCCGCTTAAGGACGAGATGCGCTTGAACACGTTGTCTCCGGTAAACAGGAAGGCGGCGAGGGCGCTGCGGATCTCCGTGTTGGTCAGATAGGGGAAGGCGTCCGAGATCTCCTCAAAAATGGTCTTCTCCATATGCAGCACGTGCATTTCCTGGTCGTAATAGCCGGATTCCACGCGGCTGCCGTAGATGACGCTGCCCGCATCCTGGCGCTGGACTCCGTTGAGGATCTTGAGGATCGTGGATTTTCCGGTGCCGTTGTTTCCGATGAGGGCCACGTGCTCGCCCCGGAAGAGCTCGAAATGGAGGTCTTCGAACAGCAGCTGGGAGCCGAAGGCTTTCCGGAGGCCCTCCACGCGCAGGACGTCGTTCCCGCTCTCGATCCGCGGCGTGAAGCGGAGAGAGATCTTCGTGTCCAGCTCTGCAGGGCGGTCCGGCTGATCCATTTTCGAGAGCAGTTTCTCCCGGCTCTCGGCGCGGCGGATGGATTTCTCCCGGTTGAAGGACTTCAGCTTCTCGATGACCGCCTCCTGCCGCTGCCGCTCGCGCTCGGCGTTGATGTAGGCGGCGTATTCCGCCCGGCGGATGGCGGCCTTCTTTTCGCTGAAGGCGTCGTAGTTGCCGCTGTAGACCCGGACTCCGCCGTTTTCCAGCTCGATGACCTTCGTCACCACCCGGTTCAGGAAATAGCGGTCGTGGGAGACGATGAGCACCGCTCCCTTCAGATTCAGCAGGTAGGTCTCCAGCCACTCGATGGAGTGCATGTCCAGGTGGTTGGTGGGCTCGTCGAGCAGGATGATGTCCGGGGCGGTGAGCAGGAGCTTTCCGAGGGCGACGCGGGTCTTCTGGCCTCCGGAGAGGGTGCCGACCCGCTTCCCGAATTCTTCTTCGGCGAACCCGAGCCCCTTGAGAACACCTGTGACCTCACTCTTGTAGGCGTAGCCGTTCTGGCGCTCGAATTCCTCGCTCATGCGGGCGTAGCTCTTCATTTCCTCTTCAAGCGCATCGCCGGAAAGGGAGGCCATCCGCTGTTCGGAGGCGCGGATCTTCTCATCCAGAAGGAGCAGGTCGGCGCGCACCGTCAGCAGCTGTTCGTAAATGGTATTGTCGCCGTCCAGATCCTGGTGCTGGGCCAGATAGCCGATCTTCCGGTCCTTCTGCAGGACCGCGGAGCCGCTGTCGGGGGACAGAAGCCCCATAATGATCTTGAGCAGCGTGGACTTGCCGGCGCCGTTGACGCCGACCAGGGCCGCTTTTTCATGTTCTTCAATATGGAAGGAGACCTGACGGAGCACCTGATTGTCTCCGAAGGCCTTGTCGATGTTCGAGATGTTAAGGATCATCAGCCGTTCTCCGTTCACCCGGCCTCAGCCGGTTCTTACGCTGCCTGAGGGCGGCGTACGGTTGCAGTATAGCATAATTTGCGGGACCGGGAAAGCCAAAGTGTGAGGCGCATTTCCGGGTACGGTTGACTTTCCGGAGCGGATGTGATACATCTTTCGAAGGACAGAAAACGCAGCGGTCCCGGCCCGGTGCCGGGCCGGATCACCGGCGTTTTTGATAAAAAAGGAGATGACAGGGCATGGAAACGATTCTCACGGCACGGCAGATGCAGGCAGGCGACAGATATACCATTGATGAGCTTCTGATCCCTTCCGCGGTCCTCATGGAGCGGGCTTCCTGCGCGATCGCGGACCGGGCGGAAGCGGCCCTCCGAAGCGGCGCGTGCCGGAACAGCCGCGTCCTTTGCGTCTGCGGCACCGGCAATAACGGAGGGGACGGCATCGCCTGCGCGCGGATCCTCGCGGAGCGGGGCATCACCGCGGATCTTCTTTTTGCGGGCGATCCGGAGCACCGGTCAAAGGACAACCGGAAGCAGACGGAGAGCGCGCTGCGCTGCGGGATCCGGATCCTTCAGGATGCGGATTTTTCGGCGTACGGCCTCATCGTGGACGCGCTGTTCGGGATCGGCCTGACAAGACAGGTGGAAGGTGTTTTCGCGGAAGCCATCGGCCGCATCAACCGCTCCGGCGCCTATGTGATCGCCGCGGACATTCCGTCCGGCCTCGACGCGGATACCGGCAGGGCGCTGGGCTGTGCAGTGCGGGCGGATGAGACCGTGACCATGCAGTTCAGAAAGCCCGGCCAGCTGCTGCTGAAGGGAAGAGAATACTGCGGAACGCTCACGGCAGCGGGGATCGGGATCCGGAAAAAGCCGGTGAAAGAAGCGCCGGAACTGTATGCATTAACGCGTGAGGACCTGAAACAGTTTCTGCCGCCCCGCATTCCGGATGGAAATAAAGGCACCTGCGGAAAGCTCCTTGTGGCCGCCGGATCGGAGGAAATGGCGGGAGCGGCGTTTTTTGCCGCGAAGGCAGCCCTTCTTTCCGGCTGCGGCATGGTGAAGATCCTGACCCATGAGAGGAACCGCGGCGTGCTGCTTTCCCTTCTTCCGGAAGCGATGCTGCGGACCTATTCTTCGGATCAGGAGGCGGCTGAAGCGCTGCGGGAGGAGCTCAGCTGGTGCGACGCGGCGGCGGCCGGCCCGGGACTGGGAACGTCCGGGCGGACCCGTGCGCTGGTCCGGATCCTGCTGGAGGGCGGCCTGCCCCTCGTGCTGGACGCGGACGCGGTGAATGTGCTGGAAGGGCCGCAGGAGCTGAAAAAACAGGTACAAGGACCGGTCTTTCTGACGCCGCATCCGGGCGAGGCGGCCCGCTTTGCGTCCTGCACGGTCCCGGAGATCCGGGAACACCTCACGGAACGGGGTCTTGCCCTGGCGGAAGAGACCGGAGCGGTCTTCGTCATGAAGGACGCCTGCACCTGCACGGCATTTCCCGACGGATCTGCCTTCCTCAATACCAGCGGCAATGACGGAATGGGCACCGCCGGCAGCGGCGACGTCCTCACCGGGATCCTCGGAGGCCTGCTGGCCCGGTTCGCGGGCGGGAAGCTTCCCGGCTGCCGGATGGCAGGGCCTCTGGCGGTGTATCTCCATGGCCTCGCGGGGGATCAGGCGGCCCGGGAACTGGGACGCTCCTCGGTGACGGCCTCGGCGGTCCTCGCGGGGATCCCGGTGATCCTGAAGGAAGCGGAAGGAGAATGAAGATGGAACACATGCGGATCCGGGCGGAGATCGATCTTTCCGCCATCCGGAAGAATCTGAAACTGATGCGGGATCAGCTGCCTGCCGGCGTGCCGATCACGGCGGTCATCAAGGCCGACGGCTACGGCCACGGCGCCGTCCGCCTGGCACAGGAAATGGAAGAGATCCCTTACGTCCGGGGCTACGCGGTGGCCACGGCAGAAGAAGCCTGCGCGCTCGCTGACGCGGGGATCAAAAAACCGGTACTGATCTTAGGGTATGTTTTTCCGGAATCCTGGCAGGAACTGATCCTGCGCGGGGTCCGGCTCTGCCTCTTCGACCGGAAGAGCGCGGAAGACCTCTCCGCGGAGGCCGTGCGCCTCGGGAAGACTGCCTTCGTTCATCTGGCAGTAGATACCGGCATGAGCCGGATCGGGTTCCAGACGGAAGAAGCGGCGGTGGAGGAGATCCGGGCCATTGCGGCGCTGCCCGGGATCGCCGTCGAGGGGATGTTCACCCATTTTGCAAGGGCGGACGAGGAGGATCTGACGAAGGCGAAGGAGCAGAACCGCAGCTTCCTGGACTTTGCCGGCCAGGTGCGCGCCGCCGGCGTCGAAGTCCCGCTTCTCCACTCTGCAAATTCGGCGGCCATTTTCCGCCTTCCGGAGGCGCACCTGTCCTTCGTGCGGGCAGGGATCACGCTCTACGGCCTGCAGCCGTCCGCTTATACGGAACAGGTGATCCGCGGACTGACCCCGGCCATGCGGGTCGTGAGCCACATTTCCTATGTCAAGACGCTTCCTGCGGGGCGGGAGATCAGCTACGGCGGCACCTTCCGCACGGAACGGCCGATGCGCATCGCCACGATCCCGGCCGGCTACGCCGACGGCTATCCGCGCACGCTTTCGGGAAAGGCGGAGATCCTGGTCCGCGGAAAACGGGTGCCCGTCACCGGACGGATCTGTATGGATCAGTTCATGGCAGACGTGACGGATGTGCCGGAGGCTGCAAGGGGAGACGAGGTGGTCCTTCTCGGAAAGCAGGGTGAGGAGGAGATCCGGGCAGAGGAGCTGGGGAATTTGAGCGGACGCTTTAACTACGAGCTCGTCTGCGGATTCTCCGCGCGCGTGCCCCGCGTCTACTGCTGAGACCTGAGCCGCACAGGAGGCCCGGAGCGCGCCTTTTTCGGAAAGTGCGCGGTTCGTGATTGAAAAACGTCTCCGGAAATGATATAGTCTATTAGGATTACATAAAAATAAAGTCTTACGGAGAGGAGTTTATGAACCTGCCAGCACCCGTCTGCATTCTGACGCTCGCGGCCGTGCTCCTGAATGGCTTCCTGTACGCTTTTTCCTCCGCTCTGCGCAATGCCCCGGAAGGGGAGCTGCGAAGGCGCGCCGAAGAGGGGGACCGAAAAGCGGAAAAACTGGAACGCCTGGTGGATGAACCGAAGATCTTTGTCCGGACGACACATGCGCTGTCCTGTACGGCGCTGCTTGTCGTCTCGATTTTTGCTGTCCCGGCCGTTTTTTCCGCGGTCCGGGGGACGGCTGCCGGACACGGAGCAGGTCCGGCGCTTCAGACGGCGCTTTGTGCCGCCGCCTGTTTTGTATTCCTCATTCTCTACGTCGCATTCGGCTTTCTCATTCCGAAGAAGTCGGCGCTCCATCATCCGCTGAAGACCCTGTACCGCAGCTACGGACCGGTCCGTTTTCTGATGGCGGTCTTTCTGCCGCTGACGGCCCCGGCCGGGGCACTGATGACGGCGGTCCTCCGCGTGCTCGGCATGGATCCGGCCATCAGCGGGGATGAGGTGACTGAGGAGGAACTGATCTCGATCGTCGGCGAAGCGCATGAGCACGGCGTGATCGAGAAAAACGAAGCGGAGATGATCCAGAATATCATGTCCTTCGGCGATACCGCTGCCCGGGACGTGATGACGCACCGCAACAGCATCGCGGCCATCGACGGGCAGACGGCCCTGGCGGAGGCGCTGACCCAGATGCTGCAGGGCTCCAATTCCCGCTATCCGGTGTACCTGGGCGACTTCGACAACATCGTCGGCATCCTGCATCTCAAGGACGCGATGACCGAGATCACCTTTCATCCGGAGAACCGGACGAAGCCGGTGGCGGATATGCCGGGGCTCATCCGTGAGGCGGCCATTTTTCCGGAGTCGCGGACCATCGACCGCATTTTCCAGTATATGCGGGCCAATAAGGAGCAGATGGTGGTCGTCGTCGATGAGTACGGGCAGACGGCCGGGATCATCTGCATGGAAGATATCCTGGAGGAGATCGTCGGCAGCATCCTCGACGAGTATGACGACGAAGATCCGCAGATCCTCCGGGAATTCGACGACAGCGTGGTCATGGACGGCATGACGCCGCTCGACCGGGTCGGCGAGGTCCTGCAGGTGGATTTTTCCGGGGAGGAATTCGAGACGCTGAACGGATATCTCACCGCGCAGCTCGGCCATATCCCGACGGAAAAGGATACGTGCGTTACAGGAAAAGGCTTCCTGTTTCAGATATTAAAAACAGAACACCATACGATCAGAAAAGTCCGGGCAAAACGCAGCCCGGCGGAGGAGAACAGTCATGTCAGGACATTCGAAATTCGCAAACATTAAGCATAAAAAAGAGAAGAACGACGCTGCCAAGGGCAAGGTCTTCACGATCATCGGCCGGGAGATCGCGGTGGCCGTCAAGGAAGGCGGACCGGATCCGGCCAACAACTTCAAGCTTGCATCCGTGATCGCCAAGGCGAAGGCCGCGAATATGCCGAACGACACCATCGAGCGCGGCATCAAGAAGGCGGCCGGCGACTCCAACGCCGCCAACTACGAGTACATTACCTACGAGGGCTACGGCCCCGGCGGCATCGCGATCATCGTGGATACGCTGACCGACAACAAGAACCGCACCGCGGCCGACGTCCGCGCGGCCTTCTCCAAGGGCGGCGGAAACATCGGCACGCCCGGCTGCGTGTCTTTTATGTTCGACAAGAAGGGCCAGATCGTCATCGACCGCGAGGAGTGTGAGATGGCCTCTGACGATCTGATGATGGAGGCGCTGGACGCCGGCGCGGAGGACTTCCGCGAGGAGGAGGACAGCTTCGAGATCATCACCGATCCCGATTCCTTCGAGGACGTGCGCATGGCCCTCGAAAAGGCCGGTATCCCCATGGCCGAGGCGGAGATCACCCAGATCCCCCAGACCTGGGGCTCCCTGAAGGACGAGAAGGACCGCGCGTCTCTCCAGAAGATCCTCGATCTTTTGGACGACAGCGACGACGTCCAGAACGTCTATCACAACTGGGACGAAGAGGAATAACAGCAGGGGCAGCGGTCCGCGCAGGCTGGCCGCCCTTAACAGGTACAGGCGGAACACATGGACTGGATTCGGGCAATCATACTGGGCATCCTGCAGGGGCTCACGGAGTTTCTTCCGGTCAGCTCCTCCGCCCATTTGAAAATTGCAGATACGTTTTTCGGTTCCCGCACAGAGGTCTGGTTTGAGGTATTTCTTCATGCCGGGACTCTGTGCGCTGTGTTATTTGCCCTGAAATCCGACCTGATCCGGCTCTTTGTGGAAGCGCTGAAGATGGCGGGAGATCTGTTCCGGAATCTGCGGATCATGATCCGCAGGGACCGCGGGGAGACGGATATCCGCTATCTCCATGTCGTGCGGACCAATCACCGGAAGCTGGTGATGATCATCCTGATCTCCCAGATCCCCGCCGGCGCTGCCGGCTTTCTGCTGCGGAAACAGGCGGACGGGCTCTACGGGTCGCTTCTGCTGACGGCCCTCGGGCTGTTCCTCACCGCGATCGTGCTGCTGGTGTCGGATCAGATCAGCGGAAATGATACGCTTCCGAAGGATATTCCGGATTCCAAGGCCTGGATCTTCGCGCTCGCCCAGCTCCTGGCGCTGGTGCCTGGCGTGTCGCAGACCGGCATGCTCCTGGCCGCCGGCCTCTTTGCAGGGCTCAACAAGCGGAATGCGGTGCGGCTGGCCTATCTCATCTCGCTCCCGCTGCAGTTCGGAGCGCTGATCTGCGAGATCATCTACGCGGCCTCCCATCCGGAGATCCCGGCCGAGACGATCCTTGCGTCTCTGCTCGGCATGCTGACGGCCTTTCTTGCGGGCGTTCTTCTGATCCGCAGGATCTACCGGCTGATCCGGCACCGGCATATGCGGGTCTTCGCCTTTTACAGCGCCCTTCTCGGGATCGCGGGGCTCATCCTGCATTTCCTGTACAGGGTCTGAAATGATATTGCAACCAACAGGGGAGTTCTATGGCTGGAAAAAGACAAACGACAAAAAAGAAGACGGCAGGAAGGACCCGCTCCGGATCCTCCGGGAAGCGGGAGACCGCCAGGAGGACGCCTCCTGTGGGGGAGCGCTCGGTCATCGGAGATGAGATCGTTCTCTGTCTCGTGATCGCCTGCGCGATCCTCCTCTTCATCAGCAATCTGGGTTTCGGCGGAGCAGTCGGAGGCAGGATCAGCGGAGTGCTGTTCGGGCTTTTCGGAGCGATGGCCTACGCCTTTCCGTTCTTCCTGTTCTTTGCGGTCGCCTTCGCGATGGCGAACCGCGACAGTTCCCTGCTCCTTCGGAAAGAGCTGGGTCTGTGGCTCATCTTCATTTTCATGAGCGCCTTCCTGCAGCTGATCATGGAAGGCTATATGAAGGGAACGCCGCTCCGCGACTACTACCGGATCTCTTCCGAGGATCACACCGGCGGAGGCATCGTAGGCGGAGCGATCGTCTGGCTTTCCGCCTATGCCTTCGGGACGGCGGGCGCCTATATCCTGACGATGATCGCACTGGTCATTTCGGCGATCATCCTGACCCAGCGTCCGCTTCTGCACGACGCGTCCTCCCGCGGACGGAGGGCCGCCCGCTCGATGGAAGAGCGGAGAAGAGCGCGGAAACAGGAGGAAAAAGCGCGCAGAGCGCGCGGAGAGGCGGAAGACGGCCTGCCGCAGCATACGTCTGCGG
>ONST01000178.1 GCA_900320575.1 uncultured Eubacteriales bacterium | reverse complement strand
GTGCTCATTTTTAAAAGCCAGCACGTCGATGAGAAAGCTTCCGATCATGCCGGTGGCGCCGGAGATCACGACCGTCTTCCCGGACAGCTTCTCCCAGGGCAGGGCAAGTTCCGCGCACCGTTCCAGATCCTCCCGGTAAAGGGGATGTTCCGCAAGTTTCATGGATATTACGCTCCTTCCCGCGCTCACCGCTGCCAGCGGTCCCGGTCCTTTGCCAGGTAGGCCTTGAACATCTCAAGGTCGTCCGGCGTGGTCAGCTTGATATTCTTGTCGGAGCCGGCCGCGAAGTACAGCCGCTCGCCGAGCTCCACCATCATGGTGTTGGCGTAGGAGGAGCCGTAGATGCCGATCTCCTTCTCGAAGGCCTCGTGATAGGCCCGGTCCAGCTTCCCGAAGCGGTAGGCCTGGGGCGTGGAGACCCGGCGCAGCGTCTCGCGGGGAATGTATTTGACCGTGGAGATCTCGTCGTCCACCACGAAGATCTGCTCGTTGTAGGGCAGGGACGTGACGGCGTTGCCGTATTTCTCGCAGGTCACGATGACGTCCGAGAGCACCGTCTCGTCCACCAGCGGCCGGATGCCGTCGTGGATGACTACGATGTCCTCTTCCGAGCACTTGCCCTCGAGATTATACACGCCGTTGCGGATGGACTCCTGGCCGGTCTTCCCGCCGGAGACGATCCATTTCAGCTTGTCGATGTGGAACTGCTTCGCGTAGGCCCAGACCATGTCGTGCCAGCCGTCGATGCACACCACCTCGATCGCGTCGATCTTCGGATGCTTCTGAAAGGCCTCCAGCGTGTAGATCAGGATCGGCTTGTCGTAGACATTGATGAACTGCTTCGGGATATCCTGTCCCATGCGGTGGCCGGAGCCGCCCGCGATGATGACTGCTGTATTCATGCTGCACTCTCCTGTGATAGTCGTTTCCGCTTCGCGCAAGGAGGCGGACCGCAATTACGCCTGCTCCACCTCGAAGAACGCCTGGAGGAACTTCTCCATGGCCGCTTTCGAGCCCACGGACACCCGCAGATAGTCTCTGAGCAGGTCGTTTCCGTAGGCGTGCACCAGCACGCGCTTCTCGTCCTCGAGCCGCTTCGCCACGGTGCGGGCGTCGCCCTTCGTTTTCACGAAAATGAAATTGCCGCGGCAGTCCCGGCACTCGTAGCCCTTCTCCCGGAGCGCTTCGAGCGTATAGGCCTTGCCCTCATTTTCCGTGCGGATCAGCTCCTCCACCAGCTCCGGATGCTCGAGGATGCGCTCCCCGAAGAGCAGGGCGATGGAATTGACGTCGAAGGTCAGGCGCAGGTTGCGCACATATCCGATGAGCTTCGGATTGCTGATCACCACGCCGAGGCGCACCGCCGCCAGCGAAAAGAGCTTCGAGAAGGTGCGCAGAAGGATCACGTTCTCCCCCTCGAGCGCGTACCGGAGGAAGGTGTTCGGGTAGAAATAGTGGTAGGCCTCGTCGATGATGACGATGGCGCCGGCCTCCTTCGCCCGGGCGATCACCTGCCGGAGCTCCTCCTCCGTGTAGACGTTCCCGACCGGGTTGTTCGGGTTGAGGAGCACCACGATGCGGGTATTGTCCGTGATCGCCGCGAGGATCTTCCGGATGTCGATGGTCATGTCCGCCTCGTAGGGCACCGGCACGTGCTTCAGGCCCAGCAGGCAGCTGTTGACCCAGTACATCTCGAAGGACGGGGCGACGGTCACGACCTCCTTCCCCTTCTCGCCGAAGGTCTCGAGGAGATAGCGGATCGCCTGGTCCGAGCCGTTGGTGGTGAGGACGTTCTCCGGCTTCGCGCCGATGAAGTCCGCGTATTTTTTCGTGAAGCGGTCCGGTTCCGGATAGATGGCCAGGAATTCCGGAGTGATCTCCGCGAGCACGCTGTCCACGAACGCCTTCGGCAGGCCCTCCGGGTTCTCGTTCATATCGTAGCGGAGATAGTCATAGCGGCCCTGTCCGGGGAAAACACGGGTAAAGCCGGCGATATCTTTGTTTACATAATAATCCATTTGCCGTTCCTCCATCCATTTACGCGTGATGCTCCGGATCCGCCCAGTAGCCCTCCGAGCAGTGGGCGACCCGTTTCTCCTCCGGAGGAAGCTGCATGTAGTCCCCGTAGAGGTTCGTGAGATAAATGTCATAGTTTACATAACCTGGAAACTCCCCGTCTCCGAAGCGGAAGAGCCGCTGCGGAAGCATATCCGCCTTCTTCCAGCGCTCCTTCGTGCCGTACATGCCGTTGGCGATGCCCACGTACTCGCTGGTCCGGTAATCCACCTTCCGGCAGAGCCGGTCGAGGGCGTACGCCAGGCGGTAGGGCCCGATGGCTTTCAGGAGCGGGCGGTACAGGTCCTTTACGGCCGCGGCCAGCTTTCCTTTGCGGCTCGTGCCCTTCCGCTCCACGCTGGTGAGCAGGAAGCGGCGCAGCTGGCGGATCGCGAAGCAGTGCAGCTTCATCGCCCGGTCATCCGACGGGTAGCCGTCTACCGTAAAGATGTCGATGCCGATGCAGGGATTGTCTGTTTCATCCTCCATTTCCGGCACCCGCAGCACGTCGTGACGGATGTAGCGGGCAAAATGCCGGGGAAACGTCCCGTCCTGATACATGATGATCTGCCGGCCCTCCGGCAGGTCCAGCTTTTTCTGATAAGCCAGCTTCAGCAGCTTCTGATAGTCCGGCCGCGGCATCGACACGTCGATGTCGTTGTCCCAGGGAATGAATCCCTCATGGCGGACCGCCCCCAGCATGGAGCCTCCGCACAGGTCGTACCGCAGATG
>ONST01000238.1 GCA_900320575.1 uncultured Eubacteriales bacterium | reverse complement strand
GCTAAAAACGCTCGAAAACCTCCGGACGACTCGCTCTTCGCATAGTCTTACCGGAGGTTTTCTTCACAGCGCGCGTCGCCGCAGCGGAAGTTACACCAGGGGCTTGTGCAGATCGTTCAGGGCAGACGATCCGGCAGGAGCAGCCCGCATTCCGTCGATTCAAAAAGAAAAACTGTTATTTATTCTAATTCCAGAAGCGCCCACACGGCATTGTGGTCCGACAGTTCCTTCTTATCAAAGGAAGCCAGCGCGCTGCCCTCCGGCGCGAAACCGCAGTCCTTCGCGAGCGTGGAGACCGTACGGTTATCCAGAACGCGGAACCCGCGCGGCAGCAGCCAGTCGAGACGCAGCAGGAGATCCGAGCCGTCGGGAAGGGGCTTTCTGCGGGTTCCCGTGGTGTCGAGACGTCTCTCACCCGCAGCATAAGCCGTGCGGTCCCAGGAGGCCTCCCGCCAGTCGTAGCCCGCGGCGAGATAATCCTGCAGGCAGGGCTCGTATTCCTCGACGTGTTCGATCTGGTCCTGCAGATAGGAAACATGATCCGACAGGAACTGGATCGCCGGGACCGAGCGGCCGTCAAAGGTATTGGTGTTGAGGTCGCCGCCCATGACCACGGGGATCCCCGGGAACACGCGCTCCGCCTCGTCGAGGATCGCGCGGATCTGTCTTCTTCTGCCGGGTCCGTCCGTTCGGTTCTCAAGATGGATGGAAACCGCCCCGACCTCTTTTCCGCCGACGTCGAGCTTTACAAAAATGGCATTTCTGCCGCCGATCCTCTTCTGCCGGTCAAAATACCAGTTATTTTCCTCGGGAAGACGGAAGGTCTCCGCCCAGACGATCGGAAAACGGGAGAACACCGCGTTTCCGTGCAGTCCCTTCGGTTCCTCCGGATTCGCGAGCTCGATAAATTCCAGCCCCCAGGCGTAGTTGAGGCCGAGGGCCTCCGCGATCTCACGGGCGACGCATTTATCGTGAGACCGCAGCATGCCGTCGTCCAGTTCATTTGCGAAAATAATGTCGTAGGGACGGATCTCCTCCGAATACCGCAGAAAATCGATGGTCTCCTGCAGATTCACGCCCCGCTCAATATTGAAGACCAGGGCGCCGAGCCTTCTGCCGCCCTGTCCGGGATCCGCCGCAAAGCTCCCGGTCTCGGTCTCGAAAAACTGGGGGATCATCGCCATGACCTCGTCCTGGCTCATCGTCTCGAGCAGTCTTCCCAGCCGCTGTCTTTCTTCTTTCTCAATTCCTCTCATGCCGCTCTCCTCTCTCACGGAACAGCCGGGCAGCAGGTCCTACGGCAGCCTTTCCTGTGCCCGCTGCAGCGCATGTTCTTTTTTCCGTACGTTGCTGCCTATTGACAGCATACACGAAATTTTCTGCAAATGCAAACGTTTGCCCTTCCATTTTTCACAAATTGCAGTATAATAAGGGCAGACCGGCGCTGCTGTTTTTACGGAGCCGGCCGAAAAACGCTGGAATCTGTCAGTACGCAGCACCATTATTTTACGAAAAGCAAAGGAGAACTGCCATGAATCATGACGTCATGCTGATCGGCCCCGCCTGCCGGGATGAGAACATTGACTACGACGGAACCGTCGTCCGCGGCGTAGGCGGCGCGGTCTTTTTCTGCGATTTCGCGGTCCGGGCTTCCGGCGCGGATGTCTTCTCCGCCGTGAAGATCAATGAGAAGGACACCGATATTATCGATTCGTTCGAGACGGACAGCAGCCACATCGCGCTCCTGCCCTCCCGTCTCACCACGCTGATGCGCAACACCTATACGACTCCGACCCGCGAGACCCGGATCGCGGAATGCCTCGCGCAATCCGATCCGATCCTCCCCGCCGAGATCCCGGACGAGCCCAGCACTATTTATCACCTGGCCGGCCTGCTCTACGGCGATTTCCCGCTGGAACTGATCACGGAGCTGGCGAAGAAGGGCAAGGTCTCCGCGGATATCCAGGGCTTCCTGCGCCACAATGAGAACGGTTCCATGAATTTCCATGACTGGGACGTCAAGAAGGATTATCTGAAGTACTTTGATTTCCTGAAGACGGACGCCGCCGAGGCGAAGATCATTACCGGCACCGAGGACCGCCTGGAAGCCGCGAAGCAGATGATCGCCTGGGGCGTGAAGGAGGTCGTGATCACGCACAACACCGAGGTGCTCGCCTACGACGGCACGGAAGCGTTCACCTGCCCGATCAAGGCCCGCAATCTCTCCGGCCGCACCGGCCGCGGCGACACCACGATGGGCTCTTATCTTGGCTGCCGCGCGAAAGGCCTGTCCATTCCGGAGTCTCTCCGCTTCGCCACCGCCTGTGTCTCCCTGAAAATGGAGCAGCCCGGCCCGGTGAAGGCGACCCGTGAAGACGTCGAGACCTACCTTGCGGAATTCTACGACTGATTATTTCATGGGCGCAGTGAGCTGCAGTCCGCTTCTGCCGGATCATCTGCTCCGAACGGCTTCCGCGCCCGGTGTAACATAACCGCTCCGTCTCAGACGCTAAAAACGCTCGAAAACCTCCGGACGACTCGCTCTTCGCATAGTCTTACCGGAGGTTTTCTTCGCAGCGCATCTTAGCCGCAGCAGAAGTTACACCATGGATTAAAGCAGATTGTTCGGATTCAGATGATTCCGGCCGGGCGCGATCATGCATTCCCTGCTCCAACTACCGTCTCCGCAAAGCGCTGCGGTCACTTCTGCTCTTCGTTGACAGAGAAGGCCTGCGGGCTGACCTCAACGCCGGCCCCGAACAGCAGCTCCTTCAGCTCGTCGCAGCCGCCGAAGGACCAGGCGTAGATGTGCTTCAGTCCTTTGCCGCAGACCACTTTTTTCAGCTTCTGGCATTCTTTAAATGCGTACGGTGGGATCGCGCGGATCCCGTCCGGCAGCGTGATCTCCGTGAGACCGCAGCGGGCAAAGGTCGCGCCCCAGAGGCGTTCGAGCCCGGAGGGCAGTTCCAGGGTCTCCAGCTTCTCACATCCGTCAAAAACAAATTCTCCCAGATCCGTGACAGAGTCCGGGACGGTGATCCTGCGGATCTCCGGATGGCCGGCGAACAGGCCGTCCCCCAGGATCGTGACCGGTGCTCCGCCGTGCTCCGCAGGGATCACGACTTCCTCCTCATCTCCCAGATATCCTGAGACGCAGTACGTCTCGTCCTCCGCCATTTTGAACATAAAATCCTGCATGCTTTCTCTCCTTCCCTGCGCCGCGTTTTCATCCGGCGGCGGTTTCCCTCCGTCCCGGCTGACTAGGCTCGTTTTTTCGGGGCGCGTTCAGTGCGCCTTCCGGTTGATATACTTATTTTCCGTCTTGGAGTAAACGATCTTCTGGGCGCTGTACAGGCTGTAATATCCCGAAAACGTGTAGCTGAACGCGATGGCGATCAGGTAGTAGGGCATGCCCAGATACCCGAACAGCTCAAAGCACAGAAGCAGCGAGGCGATCGGGCAGTTGGTGACGCCGCAGAACAGCGCGCCCATACCGATCGCAGCGCTCAGGGCCGGCAGCGTCCCGAAAAGGTTCGAGAACAGACAGCCGAAGGTCGCGCCGATATAAAGCGACGGCACGATCTCGCCGCCTTTGTAGCCCGCCCCGAGAGTCAGCGCCGTAAACAGCATTTTCAGAAGAAATGCCTCCGGGGGCGCATTGCCCTGCACCGCGGAATTGATGACCGACATGCCGGCCCCGTTGTACATCCGCGTTCCGGACAGAAGGGTCAGCGCCATGACGAGAACGCCGCCCGTGAAGATCCGAAGATAACGGTTCTTCAGATATTTTCCGTAGAGGCGGCCGGCCGTGTGCAGAGCAATGCAGAACAGCACCGCCGCAAGCGCTCCGAGGATCGCCAGCAGGCCGTAGGAAATGCCGCTCTTGACAGACAGCTCCGGCACGACCCGGACGTAGAACACTTCCTTTTCCGCCCCGAGATACTCCGCCAGCGCACTGGCCGTCAGCGCGGACAGCGCACAGGGGACCAGTGCCGCGTAGTAGAGAATGCCGACGCTCGACATCTCCATCGCAAAAAATGCGGCGGTGAGCGGCGTACCAAAGAGCGCCGCGAAAGCCGCGCTCATCCCGCACATGGTAATGATCCTGCGGTCTCCCTCCTTCAGGCGGAACAGCAGCCCGAGATTATAGCCGATGCTTCCGCCGAACTGGAGCGCCGCTCCCTCTCTTCCGGAGGAGCCGCCGAACAGGTGCGTGAGCGTCGTCGCCGCGATCACCAGAGGCGCTTTCCGCAGGGGAATAGAGCCGTCCCCGGTGATCGTGTGGATCACCAGATTGGTGCCGGGATCCTCTGTTTCTCCCGCCAGATGGTACATGGCAGCGATCGCCAGTCCTCCCAGCGGAAGCAGGAAGATCGTCCAGCTGTGGTCCATCCGGAAGCTGGTCGCGAACCGGACCGCATAGTAGAATCCGGTCCCGATGAGGCCGGTCACCGCGCCTGTCAGCACGCCCAGTACGATCCAGCGAAGCTGGGTCAGGAACTGTGCGGGAAGCCCGGCGTCCCGGCTGTCATTCTTTCTGGTCTCTTCATTCCTCATCGCATGTTCCTTTTTGTGTCGATCAGCCCGCGTCCCAGGCCGACAGTGAACTGCCCTTCTCGAGCATCATGCCGCAGACCTCGATCGTGCCGCTGTCTCCGACATTTCCGAAGAAGAGCGAACCCTTGCCGCTGTGAGTCATGCCGCCCTCCGTCGTAAAGGTAAAGGATACCCGCCGCCAGGACGTAGAACTGACGGTAAAATACTCTTCGTCGTATTCGGAGTCATCGTACCGGCCGCTGCCGCCCTGCTGGATCCGGAAGGTACCGCTGCCCTTTACATAGCAGGAGGCAGTGTAGGCGGTCCGGTCCGAGATCGGAAGGTCATACTGGCAGAATTCGATCTGACTGCCGCTCTTCGCCGTGAGCTGCACCGCTTTTTTCACCGCCACCGGCGGATCCGCCGCGTCCACGATGCGGACCAGGGATTTGTTGTTCCAGGAATCCCCGCCGTAGGTCCAGACCGCGTCGAGACTGCTGTCGTTCGAGAGCGCCGTCAGATTGGCGGTCCCCTTCAGAATATTCTTCGGAGCCGGGGTCGGTGTGGCCGTCGGCTTCGGCGTCGCCGTGGGCTTCGGCGTCGGTGTGGCCGTCGGTCTCGGCGTCGCGGTGGGTTTCGGCGTCGCGGTTGCGGTCGGTTTCGGCGTGGCCGTCGGTCTCGGCGTCGGGGTCGGCGTCGCCTTCCCCTCGATATAGACCGTAAACGGCGTCGACCAGACCGTATCGC
>ONST01000175.1 GCA_900320575.1 uncultured Eubacteriales bacterium | reverse complement strand
TGCAAAAGAAGGCAGAGGAGGACCGGCCGTAAGCCGGATCCGCCGTCTGCCCGGATGTGTCATTTACGGATGGATCACCATCATCGTGCCTGTGAGGTCTCCCAGAGGCAGCATCAGCAGATTGCCGTATTTCTGCTCGAAATCGACGACGGCCTGGAACACGCCGTTGTAGGCGTCGTCCTCATAGCGGGTGAGGACGATGATCCCGCCCCGGCTCATACGCGGGAAGAAGAATTCCAGCGCGCGGAAGGTGGGATTGTAGAGGCAGGCGTCGACGTAGACAAAGGCGAAGGTCTCGTCTTCCGCAGCTTCTGCTGTCTCCGGGAACCAGCCCTTTTTGAGAACGATCTGCTCGGGCTTCACCATGCGGGCGAGCAGCTTGTTCTCGTCCTTATAGGCCATCTGTCCTTCCTCCGCCTTCGAACAGCCGAGCTCCTGCTCCTTTGCGACGTCGCGGGCGTCAAAACCGCTGAAGGTGTCGAAGAGATAGAGCTTCCGCTCCGGCATCAGCGCGTTCAGCTGCCAGGAGGTGTCCCCCCGGCCGCAGCCGACTTCCGCGGCCGCGCCTGCGATCCCCTGGTCGCCCAGACGGAAGGAGAGCTTCCGGAGGACCGACGTCTTCACGGAGAACTGCGACGCCAGATCGAAGAGGAAGATCACCTCTCCGAAGTAATTGCTGCGGTACAGCATATATTTGAAGGCTTCGTTCTTTTCCCGGTCGAGCGCGGCCACGACGACGGCGTCCGGTTCCAGCGAGGCGACCATTTCCACCGGCATGACCGGAAGCCCGGTGATCTCCTCCTTCACTTCTCCCTGTTCGTCGAAGACGTTCCACAGCTCCTGGCGGGTGTCCCCGAAGCCGATGAGCTTCATTTCCTTCGGATTCAGAAGATCCGCTGCGGTGTTGATGAGGCTGTTTTCTCCGATAATGATCACTGTTTTCATAGCCGCATATGTGCTCCTTTCCGATTCTGGACTGATTATAGCACGGAAGAGGGCCCTTCTATAGTACATAGACTACACCTGAAGCGGATGAGACGCTTTTGGCGCCGGCTTCCGCTGCGTGCAGAGGGCGGCCGGCCCGGCCGTACAGAAAAACCTGTAGCATTAGAAATAAAAGTAGCCTGCGCTACTGTCGGAACTTTGTGGAATCTGTACAATGAATGCAGGGATCGCACATCAGAATAATCCCGAAAGAGACAATCGCAGCTCTATTATTTTTCATTTCATTCGAGGAGGATGCAGTATGAACTTCTACAAGAATCATTTCGGTATGATCGTGTCGTCAGTGATCGCGATCTGTGTTTCCTTTGTGATGTCCACGTCGGCGATCTTCGTGGATCATCTGACCTTTTCGATCCCGCTCTGGATCAAGAACTGGGGGACCGCGTTCCTTACGATCACCGTCTGCGGCATGGTCTTCCCGCTGACCAACTGGTCCTTCGCGCTGGGAAAGAAGCTGGGCCTCAAGCCGGAGACGCTGCCGCACGTGCTTCTTGAAAATACCGTTGCGACGCTGGTCTTCAATCTGTTCGCGACCATGGTGCTCGCGGGCGTCAACATTTTCGCGAATCCGGAGATCGAAGGAGCCATCGCCGGCGGATTCCTTCCCTTCAAGTCCGTCACGGAGATGTACTGGAAGACGGTGCTGAAAGATCTGCCGATCATGTTCGTGATCAGCTTTATCGCGGCCTTCTTCATCACCAAGCTCGCGATCGCCGTCGCCAAGAAGAGCCTCGGGATCCCGACTCTGGCGACGGAAGAGTCTCCGCAGAACCACTGATGTTGTTTTGTATCTGCAAAGAATTAAGAGATAAAGGAGCGGCAAACAATGAAAGAGACGATGGAAATGATCACTCTTACCGTAAACGGCAAGCCTTACCGGTTTATGGTGGGAGATTTTGAAGGATGTATCCGGCCGTCCGAGACACTGCTGGACACCCTCCGGGAACGGCTGCATCTGACGGCCGCCAAGCGGAGCTGTGATCACGGCGCCTGCGGCTGCTGCACCGTCATCCTCGACGGGGATGCGGTGGCGTCCTGCATGACTCTGACCGCGGACTGCGACGGAAAGTCCGTCATCACCCTTGAGGGACTGGCGGATCCGGTCACCGGCGAGCTCTCTCCGCTGCAGCGGGCCTTTGCCGACAATTCGGCCTTCCAGTGCGGCTTCTGCACGCCGGGCATCATCATGAGCACCCAGGCGCTGCTGATGAAGAACCCCGCGCCCACGGAAGCGGAGCTGACCGAAGCCCTTTCGGGCAACTACTGCCGGTGCATCAGCCACTATCAGGTCATCCGGACGGTCATGGCATTTGTAGAGAAGATCAGGGAGGAGCGTGCGTGATATGTTTGAAGAAATGAAAGAGAAAGTAAAGGTCAGTGAACACGCATACCGCCACATCGGACAGCACAGCAACCGCGCGGAGGCGGACGAGCTCGTCTCCGGCAAGCGCCTGTTCCTGGACGACCTGTTCATGCCGGGCATGCTGACGGTGCGCGTGCTGCGTTCCCCGTATCCGAACTGCATTATCCGCAGCATCGATACGGAGAAGGCGAAGCAGGTACCGGGCGTTCTGGCTGTATGTACCTATAAGGATGCCCCGGACTGGAAGTGCGGCCTGCCCAATCACAGAAGAGTACTGGACTCCCATATGCGCTTTACCGGCGACAGCGTCGCCCTGGTGGCGGCCGAGACTCTCGAGGCGGCGGACGAGGCCCTCGAGAAGATCGAAGTGGACTATGAGGTCCTTCCCTTCGTGCTGGACTGCGAAGAGGCGCTCAAAGAAGACGCCCCGCAGCTCTATCCGGAATATCCGGGCAATGAGATCCCGAAGGTGACGCCCTTCTCGGAGGAGCCCTTTAACCAGATCTTCGTCGGAAATGTGGAAGAGGCCTTCAAGGAGAGCAAATATGTGCGCGAAGGCTACATGCGCTACGAAAATATGGCGCATCCGCTTCCGCCCGAAAGCCCGGGCTGCATCGCCAGCTGGACCAGCGAGCACGCGGTGACCGTCTGGTACAACGGCGGAGCTCCGCATCTGCAGAAGTTCAACACCGAGGCGTCGATCCCCGGCGTGGCGGTCCGCGTCATCGCCTGCCAGTCCGGCGGTTCCTACGGCTCCAAGCAGCTGATCCCCCACATGATCCTGCAGGCGGTCCTTATGAGCAAGGTCACCGGAAAACCCTGCAAGTTCATCATGGACCGCAACGAGCACATGCTCAGCTATGAGCTCCGCCAGGGAAGCCGCATCCGCGGCAAGATCGGCATGACCGAGGACGGCATCATCAATGCGGTCGAAGGTATGTGGTACACCGACTCCGGCATGTCCTCCACCTACGCGCAGGCCATGACGGCCGTCGGACTGGGCGAGTGCCAGGCATTTCT
>ONST01000112.1 GCA_900320575.1 uncultured Eubacteriales bacterium | reverse complement strand
ATATCCGGGATTCGGTGGAGCTCTTTGAAAAGGAGATCGCGAAGGCGCAGATCATCATGTTCCCGGGCGGCTTCTCGGCCGGCGACGAGCCGGACGGCTCCGCGAAGTTCTTCGCGACCGCCTTCCGCAACGCGAAGATCCGCGAGGCGGTGGAGAAGCTCCTGCACGAGCGGGACGGCCTGGCTCTGGGGATCTGCAACGGCTTCCAGGCCCTGATCAAGCTGGGACTGGTCCCGAACGGGGAGATCACCGGACAGGACGAGGCTTCGCCCACGCTGACCTTCAATACCCTGGGCCGGCACATTTCCCACGAAGCCTTCATCCGCGTGGTGTCGAACAAATCCCCGTGGCTTCAGGAGGCGGAGCTGGGCGGCGTATACGTGAACCCGGCCTCCCACGGCGAGGGGCGTTTCGTCGCACCGGACGATGTGCTGGATCAGCTCTTTGCGAACGGCCAGGTCGCGACCCAGTACTGCGATCCGGAAGGACGCGTCTCCATGGACGACACCTGGAATATTAACGGCTCCTACCGCGCGGTGGAGGGCATTACCTCTCCGGACGGCCGGGTGCTGGGCAAGATGTGCCACAGTGAAAGAAGAGGAAACGGCGTCGCCGTCAACATCTATGGCGAGCAGGATCTGAAGCTCTTCGCCTCCGGCGTGAAGTATTTCCGCTGAGCGGGAAGGAAGAGAAAAAGCCTGCGGAAGACGTCCCGGCAAGAAGCAGAATTTCTTTAAAATGCTGTTGACACAGGCATGAGGTCTTTAGTATAATAATCGGGCAGGCAAAAAACAGCCTGTCCGATATATGGCGAGGTAGCTCAGCTGGCTAGAGCACGCGGTTCATACCCGCGGTGTCGAGGGTTCAAGTCCCCCTCTCGCTACGAATTGCCCGGAAGCTCGAACGAGTTTCCGGGCTCATTTTTTCTGTATCAGCGGCGGCTGATGCGGCAAAGGAGCGTATATGGATTGGATCAGCCTGTGGAAGAAAGAAAAGACCTGTATTCCCGATATCAGTCATTACCGGCCGGTCTCTGACTGGGACGCGCTGCAGAAGGCGTGCCCGTTCCTCATTTTCAAGGGGACCCAGGGCACGGACTTTACGGAGCCGACAGCAGCGGAGAACATCCGGCAGTGCGAGGCGCGCCGGATCCCCTACTGGATCTATACCTATCTGAATGCGGGAAATGAAAAAGAGCAGGCGGAGTACCTGCTGGCGCAGTGTCCCGGCGGGAAATATCTGCGGGGGTACTGCCTGGATGTGGAAGAGGAGAACGCTGCGGAAGACGTCAAAGAAGCGCTTCAGGTGATCCTTAAGGCAAAGGGGAAGGCGATCCTTTACGCCGGCCGCTCCGTCTACCGGAGAGAGGGCTTCCGCTCCCTGATCGACCGCAGGGGCAGCCGGGTCGCCTGGTGGGAGGCCCGCTACGGAAAAAATGACGGAGCGGTCCCGGACCGCTCCGTGTATCCCATCGATGATGGCGTGGATCTGTGGCAGTATACCTCCTGCGGCTCCTGCCCGGGGATCGCAAAGCCCTGTGATCTGTCCCTCGTTGTCAGCGGGAAGACCGGGGCCTGGTACCGGTGAGGCTCAGCGGGAGATGCCGATGAAATCGTCGATGCCGTTGGCGATGCCCAGGGCGATCTTGTTCTGGTAATCCTCCTGGCCGAGAAGCTCGTCCTCCTCGGGGTTGGACATGTAGCCGACCTCTACGATGGTGACCGGGACGGCACACCAGTTGATGCCGCTCATGGAGTTGGTCTCCCAGACACCGTCATTTTCGCAGCCGGTCTCTTCGGCCAGGGCGTCGATGACCGCGTCTGAGAGGGCCCGGCACTCCTCGTAGATATCGCCGTTCCAGGGGTTGTCCGGCTTCTGGCAGATGGTCTCCGCACCTTTCACCGAAGAATCGCTGGAGCCGTTGGCGTGGATGCGGATAAAGGCGTCCGCTTCCGCCTCATTGGCAATGGCGGCCCGCTCCGAATTCGGAATGTCCACGTCGTGCGTGGTGCGGACCTGGATGACCTCGTAGCCCCGCTCCTCGAGGATGTCCTGGAGCTTCAGCGCCAGGATCAGGTTGAGCTCGTACTCGTCGAGGCCGGAGACCTTTCCGGCGGTGCCGCTGGAGACCTTCTTCTTGGTCTCGCTGGAGCCGGGGCCGATGGGCTCCTGCTCTTTATTCTGGCGGGCCTGATGGCCGGCGTCGATGACGATGGTATAGCCGTTTCCGGTCTCCTCCGGCTCTGAGACCGTGGATTCGGCGGGAATGACCGGGATCTCCTGCATGGAGGTGCTCCCGGAAGAGGGGCTGCT
>ONST01000110.1 GCA_900320575.1 uncultured Eubacteriales bacterium | reverse complement strand
TTTGCGGGATTTGCCGGATTGCCGAATGTTTGCGTTTATGGTAGAGTAGGCTTGTATGAGTGTGTAAGAAAGCCTCCGGAAGGCGGAACGGTCTCCCGGCGGGCTGGCATTACGGCGGAGAAAGCTGCGGCCATGGAAGGGGGACGCGGCCTTTGTGTGCGCTTTTTAAGCGCACGGATCGGGGAGTATGAAGCGGGAACCACAGACGAACAGCGCGTTTTCGTCGCTGAGCATTCTCAGGCAGAGATGGAAGGAAGGAACCTTCGGGGAGATTCTCGACGACTGGGGATGGATCTTTTCCTACAGTAAGAAATACAAGGGCGCGATCATTTTCTACACGCTGCTGGGCATTACGAGCACCACGCTGGGGCTTGTGGCCGCGGTAGCCAGCAAGTATATGATCGACATCATCACCGGGTATAAGACGGACCGGCTCTGGCAGCTGATCGCGCTGACACTCGCCAGCGCGGGACTGAGTCTGGCATTTTCCAACATCATCAACCGGATCTCCACAAAGCTCAGCATCAATATCAATAACGACATCCAGGCAGACATCTTCGATCAGATCATTGACGCGGACTGGCTGGAGATCAGCCGCTATTCGAACGGCGATGTGCTGAACCGCTTCCACTCGGACGTGGGAACGGTCTCCTCGAATGCGATCGGCTGGCTGCCGACGGTGATCATTTCCACCTATAACTTCATCGCCACGTTCCTCGTGATCTGGCATTACAGCAGGATCATGTCGCTGCTGGCCTTCGCCACCGCTCCTGTGATGCTGCTGATGTCGAAGTTCCTGATCAAAAAGCAGCGGGAGTACGCCCGGAAAATGAAGGAAATGGGCTCCGGCGTCATGACCTTCGAGGTGGAGACCTTCTACAACATGGACACCATCAAATCCTTCGGCATCGCCCCGCTCTACGGCAAAAAGCTCCGCGAGTGGCAGGCGAAGTACCGGGAGATGGCGCTCAAATACAACATGTTCACCATCAAGACGAATATTTTCATGTCGGTGATGGGGCTGATCGTCCAGTATTCGGCCTTCGGCTACTGCCTCTTCCTCCTGTGGACGCGGCAGATCACCTACGGGACGATGACGCTCTTTCTGCAGCAGCGCTCGCATCTGGAGGGCGCCTTTAAAAATGTCGTTTCCATCGTGCCGTCGTTCCTGAACAGTTCGATCTCGGCGCACCGTATCCGTGAGATCGCCCAGCTGAAGAAAGAGGTGCATCTGGCGGAGAGTCTGGATCTGCTCTACGGGACGGTCTCGGAAGCTGACGCGGAAGAGCCGGAGACGGAGGAACAGGAGCCTGTCTCCGCGGAAGATACGGAGCGGAAGGAATCGAAAGCGGAGGAGCTGCTGCGGAGAAGCGGCGGCTTCGAGGTGCGCATGGATCACGTGGATTTTTCCTATATTCCGGAGAAGCGCGTGATCTCGGACTCGGATTTTGAGGCGAAGCCCGGGGAGATCGTGGCGCTCGTCGGACCCTCCGGCGAGGGCAAGACCACGGTGATCCGCCTGCTTCTGGGGCTGGTGAGGCCGGAGAGCGGCCGCGCCTATCTGAAAGCGCCGGATGGCACCGAGGTGGAGGCCAACGCGGAAGTGCGCCCGCTCTTTGCCTATGTGCCGCAGGGAAATACGATCCTGTCCGGCACGATCGCCGATAACCTGCGCATGGTGAAGGAGGACGCCTCGGACGAAGAGGTGATCGAGGCGCTGAAGACCTCCTGCGCCTGGGATTTCGTGAAGGATCTGCCCAAGGGCATCGATTCGCCGGTGGGCGAGCGCGGAAGGGGCCTCTCCGAGGGGCAGGCGCAGCGCGTGGCGATCGCCCGCGCAGTGCTGCGCGACGCACCGATCCTGCTGCTCGACGAGGCCACCTCAGCCCTCGACGTGGCGACGGAGCGGAACGTGCTGCGGAATCTGGTTGAGAAACGGCCGTCCCGCACCTGTATCGTGACGACGCACCGCCCGACGGTGCTGAACTTAAGCGACCGCGTCTACCGCGTGATGGAGACGCATGTGACGGAGCTGACGGAGGAGGAATCCAGCCGCATGGCGATGGATTTCTAGTGAGGAAGGACCATTTTTATGAAGCATTCGAATAACAGGATCCTGCCGCTTCTGGTGGCGGTGCTGGCCGTGGCGAACCTCATCGCGCTGTTCGTGTTCCACTACGGACTTCCTGCGGAGACGCGGGCAGTCCGCGCGGCGCAGGCGGCGGCCCGGGAGCGCGCCGCTTACGTTCCGGCGTCTTCGGAAAAGGAAGAGGCGGAGAGCGGCGCGGAAGAGACGGAAGGAGCCAGCTCCGCTGCGGAGACAGCCTATGCGGGACCTTCGATCACGCTGGATTCGGAGCTGCCGTCGGTGACGACGGACGATCTCTATTCGATCGTGCAGGTGCTTGCGGACCTCGGAAAGCTCTCCGCGGACGACGGCTACGGAAATGATCTGACAGATGCGGTGCGTGCGGACTGTATCCCGGAAGAGGGAGAGGACAGCTCGTACTCGGTGGTATTTTCTGTGATCAACGATCTCGGGGATTCGGCGGAGGCCTCGGCGGTGCTTGAGGTGACGCCCGGAAATCTGCCGGTGCTGCTCCTCACGGAGGACCGCACGATCCTGTCGGTCGGCGACGAGTTCAATTATCTGACCTATATCCGCGCGGCGCGGGACGTGGACGGCGCGTCCTTAAGTGACCGGATCCGTCTGGACGGCTCGGTGGATACCGCCGAGGCCGGGGAGTATACGCTGACCTACTCGGTAAAGAGCAAGGCGACGGACGGAGTCGCGGAGGCGGTTCTGGTGGTGACGGTGCAGTGATCTTTGTCACTGGTAACAGGTACTTTCCGCATATTTACGGCGGAAGATGCCGGAATGGGAACAGATTCCGGGAGAGGATGCAATGAGAAGACTGTTGTGGTGGAGCGTGGTGATCTTTGTGCTGTCGTCGGCGCTCTTCGGGTTTTATCAGTACCGGCGGCTGACGCGGACGGACTCCAGCGGGCCGCAGATCCGTATGGGCGCGGAGCGCATTTCCATCAGTGTGGAAGACGGCGAGGAGGCGCTTCTGGCGGACGTGACGGCCGTGGACAAGCGCGACGGAGACGTGTCGAATACTCTCGTGGTCGAGGGACTGTCGAATTTCCTCGATTCGGAGACGCGGATCGTGACCTACGCGGCCTTTGATTCGGACCAGCACGTGGCCCGGGTGAGCCGCGAGGTGGGTTACACGGATTACCGCGAGCCGGAGTTCTCGATCTCCGAGCCCTTAAGCTTCGCCCCCGGCACGAAGAACGTGCTGAGC
>ONST01000109.1 GCA_900320575.1 uncultured Eubacteriales bacterium | reverse complement strand
CGACGCAGAAGAACGAGAGCCCCACGTTCAGCTGCATCAGGATGATGCACAGGATCTCGAACAGGGCAAATACGAATACAAAGCCGTCGCAGGCGGCGTCGCACAAAGAGAGGTCCTCTCCGCTCCTGCCCGCCTGGAACAGCAGCCCGGTCACGGTCATGATAAAGAGTTCTGCAATGAGCAGCAGCACTGCTCCCAGCACATCCAGCATAAGCTCCTCCAAAGCCGGAAATCAGTCGTCCTCTTCCTGGGATTCCGTCGTGACGTAGATCTGGCGCTTCTTCGCCATGACGTCGCTCGCCAGATACTCGTCATAGGTCCCCACCTTGTCGATGAGCGTCCCGTCCGGCAGGAATTCCATGATGCGGTTCGCCGTGGTCTCCACGATCTGGTGGTCGCGGGACGAGAAGAACAGGACGCCGGGATACTTGATCAGCCCGTTGTTGAGAGCCGTGATCGCTTCCATATCCAGATGGTCCGTAGGTTCGTCGAGAATCAGCACATTTGCGCCGGAGATCATCAGCTTGGACAGCAGGCAGCGGACCTTCTCGCCGCCGGAGAGGATGCGCACGCGCTTGATGCCGTCTTCGCCGGCGAACAGCATTCTTCCCAGGAACCCGCGGACGTAGGTGACGTCCTTATTTTCCGAGTACTGGGTCAGCCAGTCCGCGATCGTCAGATCCGAGTCGAATTCCTCTGTGTAGTCCTTCGGAAAATACGCCTGGGTCGTGGTGATCCCCCACTTATAGTACCCTTCGTCGGGCTCCATCCGTCCGGCAAGGATCTCAAAGAGCGTCGTCTTCGCGCGCTCGTTTCCGCCGACGAAGGCCACCTTGTCCGTCCGGTTGATATTGAAATTCAGGTCCTTGAAGATCACTTCGCCGTCGATGGTCTTCGACAGATGCTCCACGAAGAGCACGTCGTTTCCGATCTCCCGGTCCGGCCGGAAATCAATATAGGGATACTTCCGGCTCGAAGGCACCATCGTATCCACCTCGATCTTCTCCAGGGCCCGCTTGCGGGAGGTCGCCTGCTTGGATTTCGAGGCGTTGGCGGAGAAGCGGGAAATAAATTCCTTCAGCTCCTTGATCTTCTCTTCTTTCTTCCGGTTCTGCTCCTTCATCTGCTTGACCAGCAGCTGGGATGACTCGAACCAGAAATCGTAGTTGCCCGCGAACAGGCGGATCTTGCCGTAATCGATATCCGCCGTCGCCGTACAGACCTTATTCAGGAAATAGCGGTCGTGGGAGACCACGATCACCGTATTCGGGAAACCGATCAGGAACTCCTCGAGCCACTCGATGGCGTCCAGATCCAGATGGTTCGTCGGCTCGTCGAGCAGGAGGATGTCCGGGCTTCCGAACAGGGCCTGCGCCAGCAGGACCTTGACCTTGACGGGGCCGTCCAGCGTGCCCATCACCCGGTTGTGGAGCTCCGTTCCGATCCCGAGGCCGTTCAGAAGGCTCTCCGCGTCCGATTCGGCCTCCCAGCCGTTCAGCTCCGCAAATTCGCCCTCGAGCTCAGAGGCACGGATCCCGTCCTCGTCGGAGAAAACCTCCTTCGCGTAGATCGCGTCCTTCTCCTTCATGATCTCATAGAGGCGCTTATTGCCCATGATGACCGTATCGAGGACCTCGTACGCGTCGTACTTGAAGTGATCCTGCTCCAGGAAGGAGATCCGGTTCCCGGGCGTGACCGAGATGCTCCCGGCCGTGGTGTCCAGCTGCCCGGAAAGGATCTTCAGGAACGTGGACTTTCCGGCTCCGTTCGCACCGATCAGGCCGTAGCAGTTCCCCTCGGTAAACTTGATGTTGACATCTTCAAAAAGCGCCTTTTTCCCGACGCGGTAGGTAACGTTGTTGGCAGCGATCATTCTTCTTCCCCTGTTTCAATCAGATCTTTTTTCGTGTCACAAACTCATTGTAGCGTAGCTTTCGGAAAATGGAAAGCTTTTCCGGGTGCTTTTTTTCGCGCTCTGCGCTATACTGATACTATCACAAACCAAACCGGGACCGGATCGTCTTTTTGCGGCCGCTCCCGCACACCGGCTGATGCCGGAATGGATCTTATCAGGGAGGACGCCATGGCAAAACCCAAGACCAGCCAGCAGGATCTGATCCTGTCTCTCGCCGCTCTGGCGCTTATCGCCGCGCTCGTGCTGGCGAGTCAGCTTCAGAACCGGTAAGGCCTTCATCCGCGGGGAGCGCTTGCGCTTCCCGCTTTTTCATTTTCCGGGAGAGCACCAGGTAAACGGCCGTAATGAGCGCCCCCGCAAGCGTGCCAAGGATCCCCGCAGCAAGCCCCGGTACCGTGTAGGTGAAGACGATGCGGTTCTCTCCCGCGGAGACCGGCACGGCCATAAAGCCGCAGATATCGAGGATCTCCTGCTCTTCTCCGTTGACAGACGCCTTCCAGCCGGAATCATTGGGGATCGAGAAGAAGGCGTAGGAATCCGACGCCGCGCGGATCGTGCAGCTGTAGGAGTCCGTCGTGCGGGACACGTCTTCTGCCGCTTCCTCCAGATGAGAGGCGCTGATGCGGCTCAGGTGCTCTTTATTCGCGCTCCCGTCCTCCTTCGCCGAATAGCGGCGGAGCACCCGGGAGACCACTTCTTCCTTTTCATCGGGGATCACCAGCGTCTTCAGCATCAGGATCGCCCGGTTGTCCTTATTCGTATCCAGGAAATCCGAATAGGTCATATAGGTATCGTAGGTGAACCCGATCGGGGCTACGGAAGGATCCTCATAAACATAATAGCTGTGCCAGGTCCCTTCGACGGTCTGAACGGGTTCGCCCTCCTCCCGCGCTTCCTCTTCAAAGGTGTAGCGGGCGGAGACCAGCTCCGCCAGGCCCTCGGGCGGATCCGGGCTCCGCACGTCTCTCTTCAGCCCCAGGGCTTCGTAGAAACGGAAAATAGAGCCGGAGACCGTGCTGCAGAAGTTCCCGCTCGCCATGAAGCCATGCGTCAGCGTCTCGGGATTTTCATTGCTGTTGACGCGGTATTCATCCTTCAGGCAGCTGATCTGTCCGGAAGTCAGCAGCCGGTCATAATGGTGCCGGGCATCCTCCGCGTGCGCCGTCTGGTAGAGGAAGACCGCAGCTCCCATCGTGAAGATCGCGAAGAAATAGAGACTGAGCACAAAGACAGTCTTCCAGCGGCTGCGGAGACGCACAAGAAACAGCCAGGTCAGCAGGATGCCCAGGAGGCACACACAGGACCAGACCGTGAACTCTTCGATGTGATAGATCTTGCTGGGCTCGGAGTCCGACCATTTGACGAACAGCAGAAAGAAAATGAACGCCAGCGCAATACAGCCCCAGATGACGGCGCCTTTTCTTACGGCGCGCTCGGAAGGAAGCGTTTCCATAAGCACTTCCCGGCTCTTTTCCCTGCGGGCGGAACGGAGCGTCTCCTCCGGGATCTCCTCTCCTCGGTCTTCCGCGTCCCTCCGGAGCCGGAGCTCCGCAGCGTTCGCCGCGTGCTCCGCGCGTCTTGTCCGGATCTGATCCTCCCGATCCTTCCGCTCGAGCACCATGGCCCCGCAGAGCGCAAAGAGCAGCGTCGGCATATAGTACCAGCGGTGATAGAGCCCCGCGAACAGGGAAAATGCCGCGTTGAGGATCGGCACGCAGGCGGTGACGAGACAGAACAGCAGCATCCGCTTCATCCAGTGCTTCCGTCCCTTCATCAGCTCCAGCCAGGCGATGACCAGCACCAGGCCGACCATCGGGATATAGGCGCTGCAGGAGGCGAAATTGTGGGCAATGACCGCGCTCTGGTCGGACATCACCTCGCCCGGGAACAGCAAGCCCTTCAGGATGTAAAGATAGCGCTCCGCCCCGAAGACCAGGGAATTGGAGCCGTGGTAATCCATTTTCACCCGCGGGTTCTGGATCACAAAGAAAAAGGACGGCAGGAGCAGCCAGAGTCCCAGCATGCAGCCTAAGACCGCCTCGAAGAGCCCCTGAAAGAGCCCCTTCAGGGACTTTTTCCCTTCCGGGACAAAATACCGGAGAACATAGTACGCGGCGAGGAAGATCACATCTCCCACGAGGAAATAGTAGTTGACGATCGCGTTGAAGAGCACCGCGAAAAGGAACGGGCCCCTTTTCCCCTCCTGCATCAGCAGGTCGAATCCCAGGAGCAGCAGCGGGAACAGCGCCACCACATCATGAAAATGGTAGAACAGCAGGTCCTCCGCCATATAGCCGGAGAAGGCGTACATCAGCGAGGCGACGACCGCGCTGCTCTCGTCGGAGACGTGCCGCCGGATCCAGGCAAACGAAGTGAGGCCGGCGAACGCGTATTTCAGCACGTAGAGCCAGCCGACGATAAACATAAAATACCTGGACGGGAACAACAGCGAGACCCAGAAAGAAGGATTTCCCAGAATATAGAAGGACATGCCTCCGATGAAATTGGAGCCCAGGTCCAGCGACCAGTCCCAGATCACATTTCCCGACTTGATCGCGTCGTTCGCGTACATCGCGAAGGGGATCTGCTGCACGTCAAAATCGCCCGCCAGGGAAAAAAGCCCCCGCTGGGCGATGATGGTCCACGCAAAGGAAAAGATCCCCGCTGCCAGGTTCAGGAAAAAAGCTGTCCGGTAATACTGCCGGTCTTTCCGGGTCCGATCATTCATGACAGAAGCGCCTTACAGTACAAAAAGAAAAAATGCGACGACCAGCACAAAGAGGATATCCGCAATAATGAGCGCGATGATCACGTTGCGGATCATGTGGGTATTCTGGCGGCGCTCCGACTGAAGCTTCCGCTCCTCCTGCTCCTCTTCCGCTTCCGGGGAAGTCTCCTCCTTTTCCGGCAGGGCAGCCGG
>ONST01000108.1 GCA_900320575.1 uncultured Eubacteriales bacterium | reverse complement strand
TGAGCGGTCCTCCATCAGGATGTGCTCCTTTGGCACGCCCTTCTCCAGCAGATAATTCTTCATGGATTCGCTCTCGGAAATGACCTCTTTCGGACCCTGCCCGCCGGAGGGAATGAGAATGGGCGCCTTCCCGGTCTTCCGGAGCTGCTTCTTATAGAAGCGCAGCGCGCGGTCGCACCGTCCCGCGAGCAGCGGGGTCGGCGTACCGTCTTTGCGGATCCCGCAGCCCAGGATCAGGACGAAGTCCCGGTCAAGGTCCGGTTCATAGCGCACGACGATCACGTTGGCGGTGATCGTGCCGATCAGCATACACTCGAAATAGAGATAGACCGAGGCGAAGAAATTGATAAAGAGGTCGTTGCGCATCACTTCCAGTTCCGACCCCGATGTGTAGAAATCTCCGGCGAACAGGAACACCTCTCCGCCGATCAGCAGGAACGCGAGGACGATGCCGAGGACATTGACCAGCCGCTTCCCCTCGTGCCGGATGAGGGAGAGATTGGAAATGCACAGCGCGGCGGAGAAGAAGAGGATGAACGGCGCGGACAGCAGCATAAAGCTCCGCGCGGACCCCTGGAGCCGGCCCAGTATGTTCAGGAAGCCGGCCGCGTCGTCCGTGATCTCTCCGCGGCCCAGCCGGACCAGGATCAGGATCTGCGAGACAAGCGCGGACAGCGAGATCAGGGCGAAGCCCGCGTAATAGATCGTGTTGTAGGAATAGGGATTGTATCGCAGCTGGCGCACGAAGGCCCGGGCAAGGATGACGATCACCGCTGCCAGATACAGGCAGAGCACGACGCCGGCGGTCAGATAGGACACATGGAAAACATTCCGCAGCAGGATCAGCAGCAGAAGGACTGCGGCCGACAGGATCAGAATGTTCCAGACTTTGGGTTTTTTGTTCAGTGTATCGAAGCGTACCATCATTTCCCGTCTCCTGCAGATCAGCGTCCGTGAAAGCGCCGTTTCGCGTCAGTTTTCATAGTAAAAAACCTCCGAAGAAGGATCCTTCGGAGGTTTGCGCTGGGCTACCAGGATTCGAACCTGGAAATGACGGAGTCAGAGTCCGTTGCCTTACCATTTGGCGATAGCCCAGAATCAGCGACGAAAGTTATTATAGTCCATCGCCGATGAAAAAACAAGCCTAAATTTTGAAATCTTTTGGCAAATCTCTTCCTTTTACGAATCCCTGCGGATGGAAGCGGAGCCCATCTCCTCCAGCAGATCGCTCTTGATCTTGAAGAGCTTGTCCGAGAGGTCCACATACATCTGGTGGGGGTTGGTGAGACGCCGGGTCTCGTCCCAGAGCGTCGCCTGCTCCTTCAGGCACCGCTGCCGGATCTCCATCGTCGTGGCGTCGTCGTGGTAGACGCACGTCCCGTCCTTAAAGACCTGCACCATCAGTTCCCTTAAGGTATAGGTGCCGCCCTCGATGAGGGTCTTCTTCCAGGTCTCGATCGGATCGAAGATCACCAGATCCTCGTTCTCGTCAAAGGTCTCCTCCACCAGGCAAATCAGATCCGCGCGGATCTTTCCGGTCTCTTTGTCGTAAATGCGGAGGATCTTCTTGTTGCCCGGGTTCGTCACCTTCTCCGTATTCTCGGAGAGCTTGATCTTCGGAGTAAAATCCTTCTCTCCCGGATTTTTGATCGCAGCCAGCTTGTAGACGCCGCCGAAAGCGGGGTTGTCCTTGGATGTGATCAGGTTCGTTCCGACGCCCCAGGAATTGATCTTTGCACCCTGCTGCTTCAGGGAATTGATCAGATACTCGTCGAGATCGCTGGACGCGGAAATGATCGCATCGCCGAAACCGGCGTCCGCAAGCATTTTGTAAGCTTTTTTGGAGAGGTACGCGAGGTCGCCGGAGTCGATGCGGATGCCGTACTTCGTGAGCTTGATGCCCTCTTCCTGCATTTCCTTAAACACACGGATCGCATTGGGCACGCCGGACTTCAGCACGTCGTAGGTGTCCACGAGCAGGGTGCAGGCATGCGGATACTGCTTCGCATAGGCCTTGAATGCCTCATACTCGCTGGGGAAGCTCATGATCCAGCTGTGCGCATGCGTGCCGAGCACCGGGGTGTCGAACATCTTTCCGGCCAGCACATTGGATGTCCCCACGCAGCCGGCGATGACCGCCGCCCTCGCGCCGTAGATGCCGGCGTCCGGTCCCTGGGCCCGGCGCAGTCCGAATTCCATGACTCCGTCTCCGTCCGCCGCGTAGCAGACGCGGGCCGCCTTCGTGGCGATCAGGGACTGATGGTTCAGCATATTGAGGACCGCGGTCTCCAGGAGCTGGGCCTGCATGATCGGCGCGATGACCTTCAGCATCGGTTCCCGCGGGAAAATGACCGTGCCCTCGGGAATGCCCCAGATCTCGCCCGTAAAATGAAAGCCTGCCAGGTATTCGAGGAAATCCTCCTCGAAGATCTTAAGGCTCCGCAGATACTCGATGTCTTCATAGGTAAAATGCAGGTTCTTCACGTACTCGATGACATCCTGCAGGCCGCAGCTGATGGCGTAGCCGCCTCCGCAGGGATTCGTGCGGTAGAACGCGTCGAATACTACGATCTGCTCCGTGGGATTTTTGAAATAGCCCTGCATCATCGTCAGCTCATACAGATCCGTGAGCAGCGTCAGATTGTTCGATTTTTCCCTCATGACTTCAGTCCTTCCCTTTCGCCGTTTTCCGGAAAACGTTCTCTTCCGGTACGTCCTTCTTCCTTCCCGACAGGCCCGCCGGCAAGCCGGAACGGGCGGACGGGCCTTCTCAGGCATACTGCCCCCTGCGGAATGCCGCCGTCTGACTGAATCATATCACAGACTGACTTTTCTGTAAATTAAGAATTGACAGGGGCGTTCCTTCCGCCTATGATAAAGCTTTCCCGCGGTGTTTTTCCGCATTTTCCGTTCTCTTTTCCCTTCACTTTCGAAAAAGGAGTCTCATGGATCCTGCCCTTTCCGTTCTCCGCAGCCGCTTCGGCTATCCGGCCTTCCGCCCCGGTCAGCGGGAGCTCATCGACGCGCTCCTCCACGGCCGCGACGTCCTCGGGGTCCTTCCCACCGGCGGCGGCAAATCGCTCTGCTACCAGATCCCAGCTCTCCTTCTGCCCGGACCGGCGATCGTGGTATCGCCGCTCATCTCCCTGATGGAGGATCAGACCGCCGGCCTTGCAAGGCGCGGCATTCCCGCCGCCTGCATCCACTCCGGGGTCCCGCCCGCCGAAAAGGAGGGAATCTTCCGCCGCGTGCGGAACGGGGGCCTCAAGCTCCTCTACGTCTCGCCGGAACGGCTCCTCACAGCGGATCTCCTCCGTCTCGTATCGGAGGTGCAGCTTTCGATCCTTGCCGTGGACGAGGCGCACTGCATTTCCCAGTGGGGAAAGGAATTCCGTCCCGCCTACCGGAAGATCCGTCTCTTTCTCGATCAGCTCCCCGTCCGTCCTCCGGTCGCCGCGCTCACCGCCAGCGCCTCTTTCGAAGTCCGCTCGGACATCCGGGAGAGCCTCGGGCTCATGCACCCGCTCACGCTTACCGCCGGTTTTGACCGGCCGAATCTCTATTTTGCCGTAAAAAATGCCCCCGACCGCCTGGCGGAGCTCCGGAAGCTCCTGCAGACATACGGGAACAGCTGCGGGCTTATTTACGCGATGACGCGAAAGACCTGCGAGATGCTCGCGCGCAGCCTGCAGCGGGAGGGCTTTTCGGTCCGCGCCTACCACGGGGGGCTGTCTGCCGGGGAGCGGCAGCAGATCCAGGACGACTGGCTCGCGGGACGCGTCCGGTGCCTGGCCGCCACCTCCGCGTTCGGAATGGGCATTGACAAGCCGGACGTGCGCTATGTGATCCACTTCCAGCTGCCGCTCAATCTCGAGAGCTATTATCAGGAGGCGGGCCGCGCCGGACGGGACGGACGCCCCGCGGAGTGCCTCCTCCTTACCGACGGGAGGGATTTCCGCGTCCACAATTATTTCCTCTCGAATATGAAGGAAGAAGCCGTGCGCCGGGACAGCCGCCTGCGTCTTCGGGAAATGGAATTCTACGCCTCCGGAACGGCCTGCCTGCGGAAAACGCTCCTGGCCTACTTCGGGGAGGAACGTCCCGATTTCTGCGGGAACTGCTCGTTCTGCAGATCGCGAAGACCGGATACAGAACGATCCCCTTCCCGGTCCGGTCTGCGCGGCACGCTCCTCCCGCGGACGGACGGCCGGACCGCTCTTTTGAGTACGGCGGGGCAGACAGATCCGGAACGGCAGCTGCTTCTCGCCCGCCTGCGGGCTCTGCGTCTTCGGATCGCGAAGGAGAACGGGCTCCTTCCGCACCGGATCTTTTCCGACGCGGTCCTTGCCGGCATGGCGGACGCACTTCCGGACTGCTATGCGAAGCTGTTCCTCGTAGAAGGGGCCGGCGTCGTCCGCCCCCTGCGCTACGGCCGGGAATTTCTGGAAGAGATCCGCCAGTGGAAGCGGACGCATCCGGAATAAAAAAGCGTTCCCTTTGAGGAACGCTCGAGCCGCCGGTCTTTCGTCTAGAAGGAACGGATCTCCTCGTCCTCCTCCTGCGTATCGCTGATGCTGCGGATCTCGACCTCGTAGGAGGATCCGTTTTCCATCCGCACCGTGACGCGGTCTCCTTCCCGGTGATGCAGCAGCGCCTTTCCCAGGGGAGAGTCGATGGAGATCAGGCCTTTGAGGGAATTCCCGCGGATCGTGGTCACGATCTTGAAGGTCTCCGTCTCGTCGTCCTCCGGAAAATAGACCTCGACGGTCTTATTCATCGTGACCTCGCCGGCACGGTCCTCCGTATCGATCACATGCGCGGTGCGGATCATGCGCTCCAGATAGCGGATCCGGCTCTCGTTCTGGTTCTTTTCGCGCTTTGCCGCGTAATATTCGAAGTTTTCCGAGAGATCGCCCTGTGCCCGGGCCTCTTTTACGGCTTCGATGAGCTCCGGCCGGAGCACCAGCTTCCGCTCCTCGATCTCCCGCTCCATTTTCTCAATGTCCGTTTTCGTCAGTCTGTCATACATGAATTCCTACTCCTCCAGCACCTGAATTTCCAGAAAGTCAAAATCGATCTCCTCAATAAAGCTGTCCTTCCGGAAACGGGTGCGGGCGATCTTCTGAAACTCCCGGATATTGCTGTCGAGCCAGATGGGCTCCGCCAGATCAAATTCCCGGCAGATCTCCGTCAGCGCGCGCAGGACCCGGTGGGTCCGCGTGTCCTCCGGCAGGTCCCCGATCACGGTGTCGCGGACGAGGCGGTTGTCCTTCCAGATCTTTCCCCAGATTCGCATTTGCTGTTTCCTCTTCTTTCCTAATGCAGGGCCTGATACCGGTCTCTTCTTAGAGCGGCAGGCAGGGCAAAGGCCGCCCGTCCTGGGCTCTCTCCGCCTCTGCCTTACAGACCAAGAGGGAATTTCCCAGGAAATCCCCTCTTGCGTCTTTCGCCGGTATTCCGTTTTCCGGTAATGATCAGATGTTCAGCAGCTCCGAATAGACCGCCAGCGCGCCGTCGGTCTCGTGGGCGAGGACCCGCTTTGCGAGGAGCTTGCCCAGCTGGACACCCTCCTGATCGAAGCTGTTGACGTTCCACACGAATCCCTGGAACATCACCTTGTTCTCAAAATGCGCGAGCAGCGCGCCGAGCGACTTCGGATCCAGCGTCTCGCCGATGATGATGCTGGAGGGGCGCCCGCCATCAAAGTTCTTGTTGCGGTTCTCATCGTCCTTGCCGCAGGCGAAGGCCACGATCTGGGCGGCGACGTTCGCGCAGAGCTTCTGCTGGGAGGTGCTGCCCTCGATGATGACGTCGTTCCCGATCTGGCTGTTCTTAAAGCCGACGAACTGGAGCGGAACGATGGTCTTGCCCTGATGCAGGAGCTGATAGAAGGAATGCTGGCCGTTGGTGCCGGGCTCACCGAAGATGATCGGTCCGGTCACGTAATCGACCGGCTCGCCGAAGCGGTTCACGGACTTGCCGTTGGACTCCATATCCAGCTGCTGCAGGTGCGCCGGGAAGCGGCTGAGCGCCTGGGAATACGGAAGGACCGCGGTCGCGTCGTATCCCAGGAAGGTGCGCTCGTAAACGCCGATCAGGGCGTCGAGCATGGCCGCATTTTTCAGAGGATCGGTCTCGAGAGCCGCCCGGTCCGCTGCCGCCGCGCCGTCGAGGAAGTCCGCGAAGACCTCCGGTCCGAAGGCCAGGGAGAGCACGGCTCCGCCGACCGCGGAGGAAGAGGAGTAACGGCCGCCGATGTAGTCGTCCATGAAGAACGCGGCGAGGTAGTTCTCATTTTTCGCCAGCGGGGACGTCTCGCTGGTGACGGCGATCATATGATTCGACTGGGAAAGACCGGCTTTCTTCAGCGCATCGGTGACAAAGGACTCGTTGGTCAGCGTCTCCAGCGTCGTTCCGGATTTGGATACCAGCACGAAAAGGGTATGCGCGACGTCCACGGAGGCGAGCACAGCGGAAGCGTCGTCCGGATCCACGTTGCTGATGAATTTTGCCTCCATCTTCAGCTTTCCGTAACGGCGGGCCCAGTTCTCCAGCGCGATGTAAATGGCGCGCGGACCCAGATCCGAGCCGCCGATGCCGATCTGCACAACGGTGGTGAACTTCTCGCCGGCGGCATTGGTAATCTCTCCGGCGTGCACCTTCTTCGCGAACTCCGCGATGCGCTCCTGCTGCTTCACATAGAATTCCCGCTTGTTCACGCCGTCCGCGATCACGTCTTTGCCCAGCTGCCCTCTGCAGAGCTGGTGGAGCACCAGGCGCTTCTCGCCGGTGTTGATCACAGCGCCCTCGTAGAGCTCTTTATATTTTTCCGAAAGCTCCGCCTCTTCCGCGAGCTTCGCAAGAACGGCGAGGAGGTCCGCATCGACCGGTCTCGCAGCGTAATTAAAATCCAGGCCTTCCGCGATGGGTACGCTGAAGGAACGGACGCGGTCCGCTCCGCTCTCACCGGTCATCGCCTCCCGGATATTGACCTTTTTCGCAGCCTTCAGTTCTTCAAAAGCCTGTAACTGATCCAGATTCTTCCAATTCGCCATTGCTCTATCCTCCATAGCTCATTTCAGATGCACACGGCAGGTGCTTCTTTGATTGTACCACAGACACCGCGCGATTGCCACGCATAACTCCCGCCGCGCAGAACTCCCCGCGCCTGCCGCCGGACCTCTCCGAAAGATCTTTCTCCGAACAGCGGGGACCGCGCAGGGCCGAAACACCCGGCGTAAGTTCCTGCAGTTCGGCGGCATTTACGCCGGATCGCGCTCCTTACAGGTTCCAGCTCTTTAAGTAGGTCTCCTGCTCTTTCGTCAGATGATCGATGGACACGCCCATAAAGCCCAGCTTCCGCTCCGCGACGGCCCGGTCGATCTCCTCCGGAACGGGGATCGTGTTGGAAAGAGACGGATCCTGCCGCCGCTGCTCCAGCGCTTCACGGTTCCGCGCCAGATATTCGGCGCTCAGTGCCTGGATGGCGAAGCTCATATCCATGATCTCCGCGGGGTGTCCGTCCCCGGCGGCCAGATTGACCAGCCGGCCCTCGGCGATCAGGTTCACCGACCGGCCGTTGGGGAGGATATAGCCTGTGATATTGTCCCGGCGCAGCTCTTTCGTCACCGCCAGCTTCTCCAGGCCCTCCACGTCTACTTCCACGTTGAAATGCCCCGCGTTGGTGAGCAGCGCGCCTTCCTTCATCGTCAGCATATGCTCCGGAGTGATGACGTCGCGGCAGCCGGTGACCGTCACGAAAATGTCCCCGGTCTTCGCGGCTTCCGCCATCGGAAGCACCGTAAAGCCGTCCATCACCGCCTCCACGGCCTTGATGGGATCGATCTCGGTCACGATGACCCTGGCACCGAGTCCCTTGGCGCGCATGGCCACGCCCTTGCCGCACCAGCCGTATCCTGCCACGACCACGTCCTTGCCGGCGACGATGAGGTTCGTCGTGCGGTTGATCCCGTTCCAGACCGACTGGCCGGTGCCGTAGCGGTTATCGAACAGGAACTTGCACTGGGCGTTGTTGACGAGCATCATCGGAAAGCCCAGGGAGCCGTCCGCATCCATGGCCAGCAGGCGCTTGATGCCGGTAGTCGTCTCCTCGCAGCCGCCGATCACGCCGGGAAGAAGCTCCGGAAAACGGTTATGGATCATATTGACCAGGTCTCCCCCGTCGTCAATGATGATCTGCGGGCCGTCCTGAAGGACACAGGCCAGATGATGCTCGTACTCCTCCGCGGTCGCTCCGTGCCAGGCGAAGACTCGGATGCCTCTCGAAGCCAGGCCGGCCGCCACGTCGTCCTGCGTCGAGAGCACATTGCTGCCGGTGGCGTAGACGTCTGCCCCGCCTTTCTGGAATACGCAGGCCAGGTAGGCGGTCTTCGCCTCCAGATGGATGGACAGCGCCACCTTCATGCCCTCAAACGGGCGGCTGACGGCAAAATCCTCCGCGATGCTTCTGAGCACCGGCATATGCGCCTCCACCCAGTCGATCTTCCGGTTTCCGGATTCCGCCAGGGAAATATCTCTGATCTCACTCATGCTGCTTTTGGTATTCTCCTTCCTGCAGGCGCACGGCCTGCTGCTCTTCCGGTCTTCAGATCCGGTATTTTTCCGCGATCCGGTCCATTTCATAATAGACCCGCTCTCCGTCGATGGTGACGAAGTTCCGGTCCTTCATGACGAGCTTTCCGTCGATAATGACATCCGAGACCTCATATCCCGACGCGGAATAGACGAGCGCCTTCTTCCGGTCATAGACCGGCCGCAGATTCGGGCTCTTTTCATCGATCAGGATGAGATCTGCCGTTCTGCCGGTCTCCACCGCCCCGTGGGTCTCCTCCATGCCCAGCGCCGCATAGCCGTTTTCCACGGCGCAGCGGAGCGTCTCCTCCGCGGTCATCGCGAGCGCGTCCTTCTCCGCGCCCTTCTGGCTCATGGACAGCAGGTGCATTTCCCCGAACAGATTCAGGGTATTGTTGCTGGCGGGGCCGTCCGTCCCCAGGGCGACGCGGATGCCCTCGCGGACCATGCGGGTCACCGGGGCAAAGCCGTTCGCGAGCTTCATATTGCTGGCCGGATTGGCCGCAACGGTCACGCTGTCCCGCCGGAGCAGCGCATAATCCTCCTCCGCGAGGTACACGCAGTGGGCCAGCAGGATCCGGCGGTCCAGCATGCCGAGGGAGTGAAGGTACGCCACAGGCGACAGGCCGTGCTCTTTGATGCAGGTATCGAACTCGCCCTGCGTCTCCGCAAGATGGATATTGAGAGGCAGATCCTTCTCCGCCGCCAGCTCCGTCACGTACCGCAGGAAATCCTCCCCGCAGGAATAGATCGCGTGCGGACCGAGCCCGAAGGTGACCGGCGCGGCGATGCTCCCGGCAAATTCCATTTCATCGAAGGCCTCGGCAAGCCGCCGGAGCCCTCCCTCGTCGTGACGGTCCGAACCCACCAGTCCCCGGGTGATCATCGCGCGCATGCCGGAGTCGGCGCAGGCCCGTACGGCCTGCCGCGGGAACATCTGCATATCCACAAAGCAGGTCGTTCCGGTGCGGATCATCTCCATGACCGACAGGAGATTGCCCCAGTAGGCCTCCTCCGGCGTCATGGCCTCCTCGACCTTCGAAACGCGGTCGAAGAGCCAGGTCTGGAACGGGACGTCGTCGGCGTAATTGCGCAGAACGGACATATAGGCGTGCGTGTGGGCGTTGACAAGGCCCGGCATCAGGATCTTGTCCGTGCCGTCCAGGATCTCGTTGACAGGAAAACGCCGGGGCTCCTTTCCGATCCCGGCGATCCGCTTCCCGGTGATGTAGACGTCGGTGCGTTCGCTTTCCGGAGCCCCCAAAATATGTACGTTTTTGATTAAAATACCCATGTTGCCCTGCTTTCTTTTGTGTTATGATGATTCAAATGCCGAAAGTCCGGGCTCACGGAATGCCTGCATTCCGGTGAGCGCAGGGCTTTACGGCATGCCGCACACGAGCATGCAGCGGTGCGAATGCTCCGCGAAAATGCGAATGTGCGGAGGCCTGTGGGAGTGCGTGAGCACGGAACAGGCCGTAATCAT
>ONST01000131.1 GCA_900320575.1 uncultured Eubacteriales bacterium | reverse complement strand
GCGAGCATCGCGACACAGGTCGCGCCTGCAAGCAGTGAAGAAAGAAGTTTCTTTTTGCTCATGTTTTTTTCCTCCCTTTTTTCTTAATGGGATCCTGCCTGCCAAGCCGGCGCATCTGCCTTTGATGCGTCAACGCGGTAAACTCCCACTTGATACACATTTTATACACTGCACCGCCGGATGTCAATTGTTTATGCATCCCGCAGAAGCTCAAAACGGTCATTTTTTATAGATCAGCACCGCTTTTTCCTCGGCTTCCTTCTCAGGAACGTCGCGGATCACCTCCGGCTTTTCGTCAACGCCGTGGAAGATCATGCAGTTGGGCTGGTCCAGAGTCTGCGGGCGCCCCTTCATCACCAGAAGGCCCTTTTCGTAGTCCACCGCGAAGGTCGTGATGGTCCCCTGCCCGTTGTTGACGACCGCGATGTGCTTCTCATCCGGGAAGAGCGCCACATCCTTCGGATAGATGCCCGAGGTCGGAAGGGCAAATCTGCGGTCCAGCCGGCCGTTTTCCTGATCGATCTTATAGCAGGCGACGGAATTGTCGCCGGCAGTCGAGCAGAACAGGTACTCGTTGTCATAGGAGATCCGGAGCGCCGAGGCCGCATCGTGGGGATCCCTGGCATCGGACAGCGTGGAGACCTCCTGCTCCAGCTCGAAATCCGGTCTTCCGTTGACCACGCGGTAGCGGTATACGCGGACCACGTTGAGGATGTCGCAGAGGATATAGGCGTATCTTCCGTCCCGGCTGAAGTGAATGCTGCGGGAGCCTGCCGCGCGGCCCATGCGCAGCACGTCCACCTGCTTCAGCTTGTTGGCTTCGTGGTCGATCTTATAGAGCACCACCTGATCGAGGCCCTCGTCCACGGCGCAGAGGAAGCGGTTGTCCGGAGTGATGCGCACGCAGCAGACATGCGGGCGGAAGGAGCGCTCGTTGGTCGCGCCCTGACCCCTGTGGAAGACGCCGTCCATAATGCTTCCGAGGCGGCCGTCCTGATGGGTATGCATGACGGTGACCTTGCCGTCGTGGTATCCGGCGACGAACAGATAGCGTCCGTCGAGATCGGTCGAGAGATGGCATCCGCGCATGCCGTTGATGTCCGCATGATTGACCGCATAGAGATCGCCGTCCGGCTGGATCTCGAAGCACTCCACGCCCTCATCGGCAATGGAGTACAGGAACTTCCTGTTGCGGGATACCGTGACGTAGGACGAGTTATTGACCGGGACCACCTTCCGAAGGTGCAGCAGTCCTTCTTCAACGTCAACATCATAAATGTGGATTCCTCTGCTGGAACCGTGTGTATAGGTGCCTGCATAAGCGACATAGTGGTTGTATTCCAGATTCATCTGCTTCTCCTCCATGATCCGGACGGGACTGATGCCCGCGAAACCTTCCGATCCGGTCCCGGTTCCGGAAAGCATTCCTTTCCGGAGGGTACCTTCTTTCTATTATATCTGAGAGACCCGCATTTTTCTACAGAAAGCATCAAAATTTCAGGGTATCCCCCACCCGCAGGATGCGGACATCCGGGCCGTTCCCCGAAAGCACCTGTCTGGAGTGGTAGGGAACGGTCACCCGGAAGCGGTTCTTCTCCTTCAGCGCGAGCATCTCCGCCTCCGTCTGGTGGGCGGTGATCCGCTGCGCCTCCGCTCTCCCATCATCCCGGAGCGCGCGCGCAAAGCTCGCGGGATCCTGCTTTCCGGTAAGTACGATCCGCCCTCCCAGTTCCAGGAAGCGCTCCGCGAATTCACAGTTCTTCCGGTCCCAGAGCTGGGAATCGACGAGCAGCGCGCCGAAGGGTCCCTCCGGAAGCGGTCCTCCCTCCATCACCGCGGTCATCAGCTCCTCCGTACTTTGAAGTGTTCCTTCATTTACCCGGTCCGCCAGGGTGTCCTGCAGCCAGAACCGCTCTTCCGGAAAATGACCGGCCGCTCTCCGGACCGGTTCCTGGGCATAGACGGGGATGCCCCGCTCCGTGAGGATCTGCATGAGATCATTTCCACGTCCGTCCAGCGGGATCGGAAACAGCATCGCGGCCTTCTCCTTCTGCAGCCGGTCCATGCACGCAAGCAGACGCTCCCGGTGAAATGCGGCGTCCTCCGGATCCGTTCCGTAAGCCGCGTCGAGCACCGCCGCATCCGCTTCCCTGTCCCGGATCGGGTCACAGCGGTAGACGTGGGACTCCTCGGAGTAGTCCCCCGAGAAGAGGATCGATTTTCTGTTGATGTAAAAATGCAGCCAGACGCTGCCGATGCAGTGCCCGCTCCTGCCCCAGACAAGAGAGAACCGGTCCGAAAGCGTGATCTTCTCTCCCGCTTCTCCGAGCTCCTCCAGCACCAGGGCGTTCCGGATCTGCCCGGGGATCCGGCGGAAGGTCTCGGCGCTCGCGCAGACCCGGCCGCGGAACCCGCGCTCGTAGAGCCAGAGCAGCGCGCCCGTATGATCCGTATGGCAGTGCGTCAGGAACAGGTACTCCGCCTTTTCGATCTGTCTGCGGGTGAGCTCCGGATAGGGGGTATCCGGGTTCTCCTTCATTTTTCCGCAGTCTACCAGAAAGCGCACATATTTGCTTTTGACGAGAAAACAGTTTCTTCCGTGTTCAGAACAGCCTCCTGCGATGTAAAGCTTCATACGTCCTCCCTTTTTCTGTCAGGTGTTCGTAAATCCCCGTACGCAAAAACTGTCATGTCATGACCGGGCCGCCGTAAAACCGGTCATGGAAAAAAACCGAAGGTGAAGGCGGTGACCGCCGCAAAGATGAGGGCGCCCCAGGACGAGATCCGGAACAGGATCCGGTGAAACAGATCTCCGGAAGCCCCCTCGCCGCCGAGGCTCATGCCGATCAGCGGGAAAAAGAAGATACCGGGGATCAGCCGGAAGGTCATGGCCGTGATGCTGTCCCTCGCAAGGCACCACACAAGATACAGAAAGAGCATCGAGAGATACCCCGCCGCCAGAAAGAGGCGGAGCGGCTGCCGCACCGGATTGCGGATCATTTCCCGGATCCACATCAGGTGCCAGAGCAGGCAGAGCGCGATGCTGAGTCCGAGGATGAGCCCCGCGAAAAAGCGGCCGGGCCCGGAGCTGAGATCCACCGCCTGATAATCGACGGCGGCTGTCTTAAAGGTCTGTGCCCAGATATTGTATTCGGTCTGCGGATTCCGGATGAGATGCAGGGAATCGAAGGCTCCGCCCGGAGGGAAAAGGACCCGCTGCAGAAGGCTGCAGGAGCCCTCCAGGCTCTGCCAGGCCTCCCGGACCGGTTCCGGGGAAAACGGCGGAAGCCCGAAGCGGATCAGATTATAGACCGGCCACAGAAGGGACATCGTGCCCGAAATGAGGCCGAAGCGCTTCAGCTGGTCCGGAAGCGCCGCCCGGTAGCGCCGCCCGTCCCGGAGCGCCGTATAGAAGATCAGCCCGAGAAGCGGCAGGATCATCACGGCCTGGTAGCCGGTCATCATGGCCAGTCCGAACAGCACGGCGGTTCCCGTCATCTGCGTCTTCTTCCGGGTCTCGAACCAGTCGAACGCGGAGGTGACCGTCAGCATGGTCAGCATGAACGCGAGCGCCTCCGGTCCGATGACTGCGGTCAGATTATACATGCCCGGGAAAAAGGTCAGGACCAGAATGCCCACCGTGAGCGCCCTGCCCCGGATCCCGTAACGGAAGAGCAGGCGGATGCCGCCAAAGGAAGCGGCCGTGACATAGAAGGCGTTCAGGCACATCAGGAGATGGAGACAGACTTCCGTGCTCCAGCCGAGCAGGCCGTGCGTGATCCCCATGAAGACTGCCGAGATGAGGCTGTAGAGCGGCGGATTGACGAACCCGCTGACCAGCCTCGGATCGAAATCCGGAAGGAACCGGTGCGTGCAGTAGTACTGAATGACGCCCAGCGTGCCGGAGTGCGGCTCCTCTCCTCCGCTCTCCAGCCACTGTCCGAGGCCGTAACCGGCGACGGAAGGATCGGCGTTGATCGCGTAGATCAGCTTCAGGAAGATCCCGATCATGATCACGAAGGCGATCCAGAATTCATCCGGTACGCCCAGTATGCGCTTTGATCTCTGCCCTGCCGCCATTTAAAAAGATTCCTCACTTCATTTCCGTCCGGATACGAAGCATGCGGGAGAGGCTCCCGCGCTGCGGTCCGGACGTTCCATTTGCTCAGATAAGAGAATTCTAGCATAAAGATCCCGGTCCTTCCACCTCTTTCCTGAAATTGTCAGAAAAAAGAGCAAAGACCGGGATCTTATCATTCAGGACAGGCGGTGGATAAAGAGTCCGCTCCGCAGCTTCGGTTCGAACCAGGTGGACTTGGGAGGCATGATCTTCCCCGCGTCCGCGATATCCATGAGATCCGCAAGCGTCGTCGGAAACATGGAAAATGCGCACGCACAGCCCTCTCCCACCAGTTTCTCCAGCTCCGCAAGGCCGCGGACGCCTCCCACGAAGGAGATCCGTCTGTCCGTGCGCGGATCTTCGATTCCGAGCACCGGAGAAAGCAGGTTATTCTGGAGAATAGAGACGTCGAGGCGTTCCACCGGATCGCCGGGATCGAAGCTTCCTTCCTTTGCCCGCAGCAGGTACCAGGTTCCGGAAAGCAGCAGGCCGAAGGTATGAGGCTGCGGCGGTCTCACCGCCCCCTCCGCCCGGGAGATCTCAAAAGAGGCGCTGATCCTTTCAAGGAATTCCTCCTCCGTCAGGCCGCCGAGATCCCGGACGACACGGTTGTAGTCCCAGATGGACAGTTCTTCCGAAGGAAATACCACGGACAGGAAGAAGTTGAACTCCTCGGTTCCCGTATATCCGGGATGGGCGTCTCTCCGCTTCTTTCCGACCCGGTACGCCGACGCGGACCGGTGATGGCCGTCCGCGATATAGAAGCAGGGCGTGGCGCGGAAGGCCTCCTCCAGCATCCGGATCTCCTCCGGATCGGAGATCACCCAGACCGTATGGCGCACGCCGTCCTCCGCCGTAAAATCACTGTCCGGGGCAGTCTCCCGCATTTTCCGGCTCTGGAATTCCGAGATCACCGCATTTTCCCGGAAGGCAAGGAAGATCGGCCCGGTGTTCGCGTCGCATACGTCCACGTGGCGCACCCGGTCCTCTTCTTTCTCCGCCACCGTCAGCTCATGCTTTTTGATGACGCCGCTCTCGTAGTCGTCGATCGAGGCGCAGCCCACGATACCGGCCTGCGCGCGCTCTCCCATGATCTGCCGGTAAATGTAATAGCAGGGCGTGGGATCCTCCCGAAGGATCCCGCGGTCCTCCAGCTCCCGGAGATTGGACGCGGCCTTCCGGTAGACCGCTTCGTCATAGAGACCGGTCCCCTCGGGGAGATCGATCTCGGCGCGGTCCACGTGAAGAAAGGAGAAGGGGTTGTCTTTCGCCATCTCCTTCGCTTCCTGCGAATTCATGACGTCATAGGGGAGCGCAGCGACCTGCTGCGCATATTCCGGAGCGGGCCTCAGTGCCCGGAAGGGTCTTAAGACTGCCATATTCTTCCTCCGTTTTTAAATGATGAGCGGAATCATGCCGCCCGTTCTGCGCGCTGCGCCCGTTTCGCGGCGCAGCCGTTCGATGTTACGCTGAGCGTATTATTTACAAAACTCCCGTCCGGTATCCGGACGGGAGCTGACAATATTCGCCGTGATCCGTCAGTGCGCGGCCGCGAATTCCTTCATATAGGCAACGAGCGCCTCGACGCCTTCCTTCGGCATCGCGTTGTAAATGGACGCGCGCATGCCGCCGACCAGTCTGTGGCCCTTGAGGTTCGAGAAGCCGTGCGCGGCCTGTCCGGCGATGAACTCCTTGTCGAGCGCCTCGTCTCCGGTGCGGAAGCAGACGTTCATCATGGAGCGGTCCTCCGGACGCACCGTGGACTTGAAGAAGTCCTGCGAATCGAGGTAATCGTAGAGGATCTTCGCCTTCTCCTCGTTCCGGGCCTTCATGGCCTCGAGGCCGCCCTGCTCCAGCAGATAGTCCGTCACCAGCTTCACCATGTAGATGTTGAAGCACGGCGGGGTATTGATCATGGAATTCTTCTCCGCCTGCATACCGAACTTCCAGATCTTCGGCGTGATCTCCATCTCCGAGCCCAGCAGATCCTCGCGGACGATCACTAGCGCGAGGCCGGCCGGAGCGAGATTCTTCTGTACGCCGGCGTAGATCATTCCGAACTTCGAGACGTCCACCGGCTCCGACATGATGCTGGAGGACATGTCCGCGACGACCGGAACGTTCCCGGTCTCCGGCATATAATGGAAGGTCGTTCCGAAAATGGTATTGTTCCAGCAGACGTGAAGATAATCAGCGTCCGGATTCAGGACCAGCTGCTCCTGCTTCGGAATGTAGCTGAAGTTCTCATCTTCCGAGGTCGCCGCCACGCGCGCGTCCTTCAGATACTTTTTGCCTTCCTTGTAGGCGACGCCGGAGAAGTTGCCGCTGATAATATAATCCGCAGCGCCGGAGTGATTCCCGAGGTTCATGGCCAGAGCGCAGAACATGCCGCTGGCGCCGCCGGGCAGGAACAGGATGCGGTAATTGTCCGGAACGTTCATGACCTTGCGGACATTCGCTTCCGTGGCATTGATGATATTGTCAAAAACCTTCGAGCGGTGGCTCATCTCGAGAACGGACATCCCGGAACCTTCGCAGTTCAGGAGCTCCTTCTGCGCGCGGAGCAGGACCTCCTCCGGGAGCATGGACGGACCGGCCGAAAAGTTGTAGATTCTTCCTTCAAGCATGATGCATACCTCCTATATAAATGCCTTCTCCGATTATAAATCAGTTCCGGAAAATGCACAAGCGAAAAAAAGCCCTCTTTTCCGGGCTGTTTCCCGTTTTTTCCTACAGAAAAAATCGGAGAAAGACTGCATTCTTAAAATTATTTTTCCCGTCTCATTGAATTTTGCATCCGTGCTGTGCTATGATGACGGCAGCATGAGCGGTGCTGCAGATGTGTGAAAAGGAGGCGCGGAATATGGCAGACATGACGCTGAAGACCCTGATCCAGATCGCGAAGGGCCTGGCGGCGGAATTCGGAAGCGGCTGCGAAGTCGTCGTGCACGATCTGACCGGCGGGAACATCGAAAACTCCATCGTCCATATTGAAAACGGCTCCGTCACCGACCGCACCGTCGGAGGCGGGCCCTCCAAGGCGGTGCTGGAAGCCCTGCAGAAGTCCCAGGAGGAGCTGGAGGACCGCTGCGCCTATCTCATGCAGACCGGCAACGGGCGGGTCGTCAAATCCACGACGCTCTATATCCGGGACGAAGAGGGCAAGCCGGTCTACGTCTTCTCGGTCAATTTCGACATCACGAACCTGACCGCGATGAGCAGCGCCCTCCACGCGATCATCGACACACCGGCCGAAGAGGCGGACGGACAGGAGGAGCCGGCCCGCATCGTGACCGATGTGAACTCCCTCCTCGATGAGCTGCTGGAGCAGTCCGTAAAGCTCGTCGGCGTTCCCGTTCCCTTCATGACGAAGGAAGACAAGATCCGCGCGATCCGCTATCTCAACGACGCGGGCGCCTTCCTGATCACGAAATCCGGAGACCGGGTCTCGAAATTCTTCGGGATCTCCAAATACACGCTCTACAGCTACGTGGACATCAACAAATAAAAGCCCGCACACGCGGGCTTTTTCTTATCCGGCAGGTTCAGAGATATTCCTCCTTCACGGCAAGCAGCGATTCCGTGAGCGGGGCGAATTCCTCTTCCAGCTTCAGTTTCGCAGGGGCCGTCACGGCGATCTCCGTCAGATCTCCCCTGATCTTTTCAAGAAGTCTTTCATCCGTCATTTTCCCGAGTCCCAGGATCAGCGACCGGTAATTCCCGTCCTCTCCGCAGATCGTGACATAGAGAACGCCCAGATGGCAGAGCTCCTGACGGAGCAGTTCGCGCATCCTTCCGCCCTCTTCCGCCAGTTCCGCGATCCGGGTCTTCTCCAGCAGTTTCAGGGCGGATCTCCGGGCGAACCGCTCTCCGAAGAAGCCGCTGCTGTTCTGCGCCTGCACCTTCAGTTCCATCATCAGCCGCAGGAAGAGATCCGCGGGTTCTTCCTCTCCCCTGATCACCGGATATCTCCTGTCAAAGATCCTCCGGCGCAGTGCATTGTCTTCCGGCGTCAGGCCCTGCTGATCCGCTTCTTCGAGCATCGCGTTCCGGACGAGCGGGCTTCTCTCCCGGTAAAAGCTCTCCGGCCAGTCCGCAAGAAGGGCCTGCAGATCCGGACCCTTTTTCTCATCCCTGCCGGGCGTCTTCATCAGTCCCATGTTTTGTTCCTCCGGCTTCAGTAGAGCCTGCTTCCCCGGACATATTTTCCGACGATGGCGCGGTCGTCCGAGAGGTACAGCAGCCGTTCCAGTCTCTCGGCCGGCGTCAGCTCCCGCATCGTGGGATAAGCGGAATCGTCCAGGACCACCGCGTCGAACTCATATCCCGGTTCAAAGCTTCCGACGTTTCCGAAGAAGGCTCCGCCGCCCTTCGTCGCCATGTAGAAGACCTCCGGCAGCGTCAGCGGCGCCTCGTCCGGGCAGACATACCGCCAGTACATCTTGGATGCCTGGACGGCGTCCTTCATGGCCGTGAATATGGAGGTCGTACTGCCTCCCGCCACGTCGCTTCCGAGCCCCACGGGCACGCCTGCGTCAAGAAATTTCCGGACCGGAGCGATCCCGGAGCGGACGTTCCAGTTGGACTGGGGACAGTGAGCCAGAAAGACGCCCCGCTCCGCAAGAAGCGCGATTTCCGTCTCATCCGACCACACTCCGTGCGCGAGCACCGTTTTCGGCTCCGCCCCCAGAAGGCCGCAGCGGTCATAGCTGTCCGCGTAGCAGGAAATGCCCTTCTCCAGTTCCCGGACCAGTTCGATCTCCTGCGGGCTTTCCGACACGTGGGACTGCACCGGCAGACGGTACTCCTTCCGGAGCTCCGCAAGGCCCGCAAGCAGTTCCCGGCTGCAGGCAGGCGTAAAACGGGGCGTGAGAATGGGGCTGGTCCGCTCATAGCGTCCTTCCGCCTTCTTCAGCCACTTTTTTGTGGCAGCCAGAGACTCTTCCGTGGTCTCACAGTAATAGTCAGGCACATTGCGGTCCATGTTGACCTTGCCCACATAGGTCACAAGGCCGGTCTCCTCCAGAAGATCCATCAGCCGCAGCGTGGCGCCGACGTGCTTCGTCGCGAAAATGACCGCCCTGGTCGTGGCGCCGCAGTACAGCTCCTCCACGAAGAGATCGTAGGCGCGCTCCGCGTAGAGCCGGCGCTTATAGGCGGCCTCCTCCGGAAAGGCATACTGCTCCAGCCAGTCCATCAGCTCCAGATCCATATGGAGCCCGCGGAACTGATACTGGGGCGCGTGCGTATGCAGGTCCGTCATTCCCGGAATGATCAGCTTGTCCCAGAAGTCCTCCTGCGGAAGATTGGCGTACTCCGCGGGAAGCTCTTCGTAGACGCCCCGGCAGATCCCGTTCACGCAGACCACATAGGCGTCCGGGAAGGATCGGATCGACTTCGGATCCTCGCACCAGGTGACGGCTCCGTGAAGCACAAAACCGGTATCACTCATGTTTTTCCCCCTCCAGCGGGATAAAGCGCCGCTCTTCGAGGAGGTTCGAAGGCTTCGGGACCCGCTCCCACGCCTCCTCCGCGAACAGCTCCTGCGAATTGACAAGCTGTTTGCCCCGCTTGTCGATCTTCTCATAGGTGCCGTCCGGCTGCATGACGTGCGCTTTCACATTGTCCTCGAACTCCGCCGTCAGGATATGGCGCAGTTCTTCCTTCAGGGCATCGTCCTCCACCGGGAAGACGATCTCCACCCGTCGGTTGAGGTTCCGCGGCATCCAGTCCGCGGAGCCCATGTAGAATTCGTCCTTTCCGTCGCTCGAGAACCAGAAGATCCGGGAATGCTCGAGGAAATTGCCGACGATCGAGCGGACGGTAATGGTATCGGAGATCCCCGGGATCCCCACCTTCAGGCAGCAGATGCCCCGCACCAGGAGCTCGATCTTCACGCCCGCGTGGGACGCCTCGTAGAGAGCCGCAATGATCTCCGGATCGCACAGGGAGTTCATTTTCGCCCGGATAAAGGCCTTCTTTCCGGCCTTCGCGTTATCCCGCTCCCGGGCGATCAGCTTCAGGAACTCCTTCTTCAGCCACAGCGGAGCGACGAGAAGCTTTCTCCACTGATCCGGCTCTGAAAAGCCGGAAAGCATATTGAAGAGGGCCGTCGCGTCGGCGCCGATGCCGGCGTCGCAGGTGAAGAGGCCCAGATCGGTGTAGAGCCGAGCCGTGGAATCATTGTAATTGCCGGTCCCCAGATGCACATAGCGGCGGATGCCGTCTTCCTCGCGGCGCAGCACCATGGTGATCTTGCTGTGGACCTTCAGGCCCAGCAGGCCGTAGATCACGTGGCAGCCGGCTTTTTCCAGCATCAGCGCCCACTCGATGTTATGCTCCTCGTCGAAGCGGGCCTTCAGTTCCACGAGGACCGTGACCTGCTTGCCGTTTTCCGCCGCCTGCGCGAGGGCCGCGATGATCGGGGAATCGCCGCTCACGCGGTACAGGGTCTGCTTGATGGCCAGGCATTCCGGATCCTGTGCCGCCTCCTGCACGAAGCGCACCACCGGATCGAAGCTCATATAGGGGTGATGCACCAGCACGTCTTTCCGGCGGATGACGTCGAAAATGCCTTCCTCGCCCATGAACTCCGGCACCGGTGCCGGCGTATAGGACGGATTCTTCAGCGCCTCGAAGCCCTTCATCCCGTAGATCTTCATGAGCAGCGTCAGATCGAGCGGTCCGCCGATCGGGTAAATGTCCGCATCCGTCACCGCGAATTCCTTCACAAGGATCGCAAGGAGCCGCTGGTCGATGCCTTCCTCCACCTCCAGGCGGATGACCTCGCCCCACTGCCGTTTTTT
>ONST01000107.1 GCA_900320575.1 uncultured Eubacteriales bacterium | reverse complement strand
CGGACCGGGAAACCGGCAGGGGAGGAGCCGCTTTATATCGGCAGCTCGCTCACGGAGATCGGGACGGACGCGCTGGCGTTCTCGGGCAGTTCGGCCTTTGAGGTCTCGCCGGAAAATCCGGAGTACGCGGAAAAAGACGGGTTCCTCGCGGACCGTTCCGGGAAGATCCTGGTCCTGTGTCCCGCCGGGAAGAGCGGCACGGTGGAAATACCCGAGGGGATCACGTTTGTCAGTAAGGGGGCCTTTACGGGGGCGTTTGAGGTGACGGACGTGGTCGTCCCCGAGTCCGTGGAGGCGATCGATTACGACGCTTTCCGCGGCTGGGAGTATGACGAGGAGAAGGGGGAGCTGGAAAATTACAGCTCTCCGGTCACTGTCCACTGTAAAAGGGGCAGCGCGGCGGAGCGCTACTGTCAGCAGTATCAGATCCGCTGCGTGACGGAGTAAGGGCAGGCGCCTGGGCGGCCGCTTTACAGACGGCTCCTCCTGTTTCGTATACCTGCCGTGCGCATAAAACAGGACCCGGGCGTCTCGCGTTATGAGACGCCCGGGTCTTTCCGGCTTTCTGTGATGATCAGAGGGTCTTTCCCGTCAGCAGGGTGTAGGCCTCTTTGTATTTTTCGATCGTCCGGTCAATGACGTCCTGCGGAAGGTCGTAATCGCAGTCCGGATTGGCCTTCAGATAGTCGCGCACGAACTGCTTGTCGAAGGAGGGCTGGCCGTGGCCCGGCTCGTACCCTTCCACCGGCCAGAAGCGGCTGCTGTCGGGGGTCAGCATCTCGTCGCCCAGGACCACAGTTCCGTTTTCATCGAGACCGAACTCGAACTTGGTGTCGGCGATGATGATGCCGCGGGTCAGCGCGTAGTCGGCGCACTTCTTATAAAGGGCGATGGTGCAGTCGCGGATGGTCTCCGCGTACTCGCGGCCCCGTCCCGGGAACTGCGCCTCGAGAACGAGCACGCTCTTCTCGAAATCGATGTTCTCGTCGTGATCGCCGATCTCGGCCTTGGTGCTCGGGGTATAGATCGGCTCCGGGAGCTTGTCGCACTCCTTCAGGCCTTCCGGCAGGCGGATGCCGCAGACGGTGCCGTCCTTCTGGTAGCTGGCCCAGCCGCTTCCGGTGATGTAGCCGCGGACGATGCACTCGATCGGGAGCATGGTCAGCTTTTTGCAGAGCATGGCGCTGCCGTCGAAGCGCTCCGTGCGGAAGAATTCCGGCATGTCGTTCACGTCGACGCTGAGCATGTGATTGGGGATGATGTCCTTTGTGAAATCGAACCAGAAGCGGGACATCTGTGTGAGCACGGTCCCTTTCTTCGTGACCTTGTTCTTCAGGATGACGTCGAAGGCGGAGATGCGGTCCGTCGCAGCCATGATCAGGCTGTCTCCGATGTCGTAGATCTCTCTTACCTTGCCTTCCTTGACGGGCTCGTAGGTCTTCATGGCAGTTCCTCCTTCGTGCGGCGATCCGGCACATGTGAATCAGATGCAGTTTTTTACGGCACAAGTATATCATAACCGCGGCGCAAATGCTATTTTTCACAAAGAGGAAAAGCGGGAGGAATGCGCCGTGTTTTCGGCATTTTCAACAAAGAGAAGCGGTGTATTTTGTGAAATGCGGGGAAGTTCGGAAACTAAATTGACACATACCGGTTTCCGGACGTACAATGGAAACTGTGGAAATAACACGGGGTTTCCGGACCCGGGGGTGAAACATGGACTTAAGAGAACAGATCATCCGCGCCGCGATCGGCGTCTTTTCCGAAAAGGGCCTGAAGTTCACGATGCAGGACACGGCGGCCGCGATGCATATCAGCAAAAAGACCATTTATACGGAATTTCCCTCCAAGGAGGAACTGCTGCTGGGAATGCTGGACTACGGCTACGGGCGGATCCGGGAGAGCAAACAGGCGGTCCTTCAGTCGGATCTTCCGATCAAGGAGAAGCTCCGGCAGGTGATGATCGCGATGCCGGAAGATTATCAGGTGCTGGATTTCCGGCGGCTGTCCGTGCTGAAGGATAAATATCCCGAGGTGAACGCGCGCCTGGTCTCCAATCTGGAGAACGGCTGGGAGCCGGTGATCGCGCTGCTGGAGGAAGGAATCGCCAAAGGGGTGTTCCGGCCGGTGAATCCGACGATTCTCCGGGTGACCTTTTCGGCGGCCCTCGAGAGCTTTCTGGG
>ONST01000182.1 GCA_900320575.1 uncultured Eubacteriales bacterium | reverse complement strand
ACCGGGGCTTCCTCCCCGGCCTCCTCAGAAGGCCTCGGCCGGCGTCTTTTTCTGATCTGCCCGTCTGAGGACGCCTCTTCCGGGCGGAGGCGGCGTTTCCTCCGCCTGACCGGAGGCGCGTATTCCGCGTCGTCCTCTGAAAATCCTTCTGCTCCCGCACCGTCATCCAAAGACGCATCTTCGGGCGCATCCGCTTTTGGTCCCTTTTCCGGAGCCGGCTCTTCCTCCGGCAGCGTCTCCGGTTCCGCGAACAGCCCGCTGTCCGCCTCGTCCGGCCCGTCTTCCGGTCCTGCCGGGAGATCCTCCGCGTCCTTCCACTGCTCTCCGGCAGCGGGATCCGTTTCGGATCCGTCTTCTGCAGCCGCAGCTCCGTCCGGCCCGGCCGGAGCTGCAGCTTCCGGGACTTCCGGCTCCCCGTCCGCCACTGACACGTCTTCCGGGACTTCCGGCAGTCCGTCCTGTTCCTTCTTTACTTCTTCCATATGAAAAACGTCCCCTCTTGCGTGAATTGCTGTCGCTAGTGTTAAGTGTATCACAATTCCATCGGTGCGGACACGGAAAAGTCGGACATTCGTCCTTATTTTTTTACCGTCCGTCGGAAAGCGCGCCTGCGCGGCCCCGCGGTCTGGTAGAATCAAAATCAGAAGGGAAACGGTGTACGTTTTTCCGGCGTTATGGTACAATCAGTAAAGTGGGGCGGGTCTGCGCATAAGGTCCGCCGGTGCGCTCCTTACGCGAAACAGGGGCGCCTGCAGAAAGGAAGGCTTTCACGATGGTCAGACGGAAATCATCCGGAAACGGCAGTCTTGCGGTGCTCGCCGCGGTCTGCGCGGCCCTGGCCGCCGCGTGTTTCGCCCTTCTCATTTTCTCCCGGACGTCCGGCCAGCGGGCGCAGCGCCAGATCTATCTGGGACAGAAATATCTGGAGGAAATGCGCTACGACGACGCGGTGCTGGCCTTCCGCGACGCTACGGAGATCGCCCCGAAAAATGCAGCTGCCTACGTGGGCCTGGGGACCGCCTATCAGGCGCAGGCCGCGGATGCCGCGACAGCGGATTGGGAGCGGCAGCAGCTGGACCGGTCCGGAGAGGCGTTCGAGACCGCCCGGGAACTTATGCCGGAACGGCAGGCTACCTACCTGTCACTTGCGGACGTGCGCATGAGCCAGGGCAGGAGCTGGGAAGCGGAAGATCCGGATCTGGCGGAAAGCTATTTCCGCGAAGCGGAGGCGGTCCTTGCGGAGCTCCTCGCGCTCGATCCCGGCAATGAAGCGGCCAGGAAGAAGCAGCAGGAGGCAAAGCGGAAGGCGGAAGCGTCCCGCAGCACTGCGGAAGCCGGAACGGAAGGAGACGGCGGAAGCCCGGAAGGGACCGGACCGGAAGCGGAGGGCACGGAAGCGGCAGCTGATTACGCGTATGTGCAGCGCATGCAGATCCTTCACTCTTACAGCTCCGGCACCGAGACCTATGACATTACCTACGACTGGCGCGGCGACGGGACCCTGATCGTCGATATGGGAGAAGCCTGGGATACAGGCTGCGTCCTCTATGCCCTTGCGCCCTACGGGATCACGGATAACGAGCCGATGCTGGCCTTTACGGAGAGCTGGGAATCTTCCCGGTATCTGATCTTCCCGGAGAATCCTCTGATCACCTCCGGACAGTTGACCCGCGTCGAGCTCCGGAAGAGCGGCGGCGCCTCCACTGTCTATGAGTTCCATGCGGAGAGCGGAAAGCTGCTGTCGATGACCGAGACCGAGACGGCCCAGGAGGGCGCGTCCCTCTCATCCTCCGGCGATCTGCGGACCGCGGCCTGTGAGGTGACCTACACCTACGGAAGCGGGGGAGAGCTCGTGAAGGTCTTCCGCGATCTTCCCTACGAGCTGCAGGAAAACGGCAATTTCGGCGAGTACGACCTCTCCTACGACGCAGGAGGAGCGCTCGCGTCCGTTTACCGGGGCCGGCACGGCGGGGATATTGCCAGCAGCGCCACCGTTTATCTGACACGTGACTCCAGCGGACGCATCACCGGCACGGATCTGCCGCTCCTTACGGGGACCGCGCAGGAGATGCACAACAGGACGGAGCTCCGCTACGACGCGGACGGGCTTTTCCTGCAGGCGGTGCACACTTCCGACAGCTACACGAGCGATTTCACCTGTGAATACGACGGCGAAGGCCGGCTGAACCGGGTGAGCGACAGCAGTTACGCGGATTTCATTCTTTATTACTGAAGAAACGGCTTATAAAGGCAGGACAGACAGGAGGAAAACCGAATGAAAATGCAAAAGAAGCGTTCTCCCGCAGCAGCAGCGCTTTCTGTGTCATCGGTGCTGCTCGCGGCGGCGGCCTGCGTACTGCTGATCCTCATCCTGCGCGGCAAAAGCGGAGCGCGCTCCTACGAGGAATGCCTGGAGCTCGGACAGAAATACCTTGAGGAAATGAATTACGACGAGGCGATCCTGATGTTCCAGGACGCCGTGAACATCGAGCCGAAGCGGACCGAGGCCTATACGGAACTGGTAAGCCTGTATATTGAGAGAGGCGAGTACGACAAGGCCCGCGAAGTCCTCGACTACGCGGAAGCGAAGGTGGACGAGGAGGGCCGCGAAAAGCTCTCGGTCCAGCGGACGAAGATCGACAACGCCGAGTACCTGGCGAGGGAAAAGACCCCGACGCCGACTCCGGTGCCGGAGGACACGACGGACGCGGACCTTCTGCGCTATCTGGAAGAGACGCTCTACCCGCAGAAGGGACATATCACGGACCTGCATTTTACCTTCAGCTACATGAAAGCCCCCAGCTGGGACGGCATGGTGTGGGACGAGTACCACGGCGAGACCGGGATCCTGCATCACTATCTCGCGGACATGGACGGAGACGGCAGGAACGAACTGATCGTGATCACCAGGGACTTCATTTCCCAGTCTGAGAACAGCTACACCTGGAGATACTGGAGCTACAATTTCGAGATTTACAAGGCGCAGGGCGGATCCGCGGTCTCCCTGGGCGGCGGGACCCTCGACAGCTCGACGATCCAGGCCGACGACTCCTACCTGCGGATCTT
>ONST01000096.1 GCA_900320575.1 uncultured Eubacteriales bacterium | reverse complement strand
TCCGCAAAGCCTTCCGCCTTCGGAAGCCAGGCGGAAAGACGTTCCATCGCAAGCTGAGCGGCGCGCTTCTCCGGAACGGAGAGCGTGCCGCTTTTCTGACGGACGAGAAGCCCGCGCTCCGTTTTCTCGAGCTGTCCGCGGATCAGCGCATCGAGCGCCTCCCCGTTCTCCGCGTACGGCTTCATTTCCTTCAAAGAAGCGAGCAGGCGGGAGAGGACGTCCTCCCGCTCCCGGATCCGGCTGCTCTTTTCCGAGAGGGCGTTGACCAGGAGCCCGAGGAAGGCGATCCGCTCGTCAAAGCGGGCGGACGCGGCGCGGCTGCTGATCTCCGGCCCGGCAGTCCCGCGCAGGATGGCCTCGATCTGGTAATCCGAGCGGTACTTCCGGAAGAGGTCGTAGTAGGCGGCGAAATCCCCGGCGATCTTCGCGTCCTGCAGATACTGTGAGATCAGTTTTTTGTTCACCGGCAGATCCTTCTTCTCGCAGATGCGGATCATGCGGGAGAGATCCTCCCAGCCGCGGGCGGTCACGAAGCTCTTGCCGCCGGCCTTTGTTTCCACGTGATAAAAATGATTCTTTTTGATCTCCAGATAGGTGAGGATGGACGGATGCACCCCGCAGCCGAAGGCATACTGCTTCCAGGCCTCGAGATCCGGCTCCACCTCGATCTTTTTCAGGCGGTCGAGAGTCACGATGTCAAATTCCCGCACGGTGCGGTTGTATTCGGGCGGATTGCCCGCCGTGACCACGATCCAGCCCTCCGGAAGCGCGTGGCGCCCGAAGGTCTTGTACTGCAGGAACTGCAGCATGGACGGCGTGAGGGTCTCGGAGACGCAGTTGATCTCGTCGAGAAAGAGGATGCCCTCCGCAAGACCGGTGGCCTCCATCGCGTCGTAGACGCTGGAAATGATCTCCGACATCGTGTATTCCGATACCTGGTAAGCCTCTCCGCGGTAGTCCTTCTGCGCGATATAGGGGAGGCCGAGGGCGCTCTGCCGGGTGTGGTGGGTCATGGAGTAGGAGACCAGGATCACGCCCAGCTCCTCGGCGATCTGTTCCATGATCGCGGTCTTGCCGATGCCCGGCGCGCCGACGAGGAAGACCGGGCGCTGGCGGTTGAGCGGGATCTCATAATTGCCCAGCTCGTCTTTTGCAAAATAGGCGGTCATCGCGTATTTGATCTGTTCCTTCGCTTCCTGAATATTCACAGCTGTCCCTCGTCTTTCTCAAGAATGATCTTAATTGCCCAGACCGGGACGTCCCGGTCCTCATACTGGTCCTCCAGAAACACAAACGCGGCCTTATAATCCGGCATTTCCTCAGGATAGATCCCGTCACCGTCCGTAAAATAGATGAGTCCCTGAAGATCCTGAAATGTTCCCTCCCGAAGGAGCTGGTCCGTGTACTCGAAAGCGGGCCGGAAATCGGTCCCGCCGAAGCCCCGGAGCGAGAGTCCGGCCAGTACCGGATCCAGGTCCTCCGGAGAGCGGATCACCGTGTCCTCCTGTACCGCCGCGTCGCACTGGATCAGATGGACGTTGACCGCCTGCGTGAAGGTCTCCGTATCCTTCAGGAGATTCCAGGTCTTTTGGATAAATGCCTGCACCAGCTCCCCGTCCACGGAGGCGGAGGTGTCGATGACGATCACGAAATCCCGGATCCGCTTCTGATCGGAGTATTCCAGCGGCTCCACCAGAGGAACATTTTCATAGAGCCGGAGCCCGTAGGTGTAGTAGATATAGTCGAATTCCTCCTCCGAGGTCTTCAGCACCTCGCAGGGAGCCGCGAACTGCCGCAGGAATTCCCCGTAGTCATAGCGCTCCCGGGTGACTTCCCGCAGGTTCTTCAAAATGCTTCCGGCCTTCTCCCCGAAGTCCTCCGAAAGCGTCTCGAGATCCGTCTGCACCTTTCCGGAAATGTCCCGCCAGGCCTCCTGCGGCGATTCTCCGGAGGGACCCGCGGCGTTGGGCTCCTCCGCGGGCGCCTGTCCCGGGGCGGCCGCGCTGTCCGAAGAGGCGTTCTTCTTCGTCCCTTCCTCGTCCGCGTCCGGATCCGCCCGGCCTTCGGCATTCTCTTCCGCCTCGTCCCCGGCAGGTTCGTCGGGAGAGGGGATGAGCTCCTCCGTCTCCTGTTCTGTCCCGGCCCGGGAGTGCCGGTACCAGAGCTCATGATCGTCGCTCTCGAAAAGTCCGCGGAGCGTCAGGAGACGCTCCGGCTCCGCGTGGATCTCCCGGAAAAAATGATAGAGCCGCTCCGCGGTGAGGAGCGGGACGTCTTTCTTAAGGGCTTCCAGCATTTCCCGCTGCCGTTCCTCCCGCGCGGTCTTCACATAGGGGAGGTCCAGGTCAAGGATCACGGCTGTGACCGCGATATCCGAGGCGGTGTCCCAGGCGATGCGGTCCGTCGCGGG
>ONST01000087.1 GCA_900320575.1 uncultured Eubacteriales bacterium | reverse complement strand
TTTCAGCTCGTCCACCGTAAAGACGCCAAGCGACGTGAGCATCGAGACGTTTTTTTCGTCCAGCAGGTGCGGCATGCAGTCCGCTGTAGTCCGGTAGTTCGTGAGTCCTCGCGTCTCCGTCGCCTCTTTGATCCAGGCGTCGTCATAGCCGTTGCCGTTGAAAATAATGCGCCTGTGGTCTCGGATGGTCTTCCGGATCATGTCATGGAGGGCCGTCTGAAAATCGTCTGCTGCCTCGAGACGGTCCGCGTAAATGCGCAGGCTTTCTGCAACTGCGCTGTTGAGCATGATGTTGGTGCAGGCGATGGAATTGGAGGAACCGAGCATGCGGAACTCAAATTTGTTGCCGGTAAAGGCAAAGGGCGAGGTGCGGTTGCGGTCCGTCGTGTCCCGGTTAAATTTCGGCAGAACGTCCACCCCGAGCTTCATCTGCATCTTTTCGGTGCCCCGGTAGGGCGTATCGGTCTCGATGGCCTCCAGAACGGCATTCAGCTCGTCACCCAGGAAGATGGAGATCACGGCGGGAGGCGCTTCGTTAGCCCCGAGCCGGTGGTCGTTTCCGGCTGTGGCCACCGCGATGCGAAGGAGGTCCTGATAGTCGTCGACCGCCTTGATCACCGCGCACAGGAACAGCAGGAACTGGGCGTTTTCATACGGCGTGTCGCCGGGCGACAGCAGATTCTGTCCTTCGTCCGTTGCAATCGACCAGTTGTTGTGCTTGCCGCTGCCGTTGACGCCTGCAAACGGCTTTTCGTGCAGCAGGCAGACAAGACCGTGTCTTGCGGCCACCTTCTGCATGATCTCCATGGTCAGCTGGTTATGATCCGTGGCAACGTTCGTTGTAGTATAGATCGGCGCCAGCTCGTGCTGCGCGGGTGCGACCTCGTTATGCTCGGTCTTGGCCAGGATCCCGAGTTTCCAGAGCTCCTCGTTGAGATCTTCCATGAACGCCGCTACGCCGGGCTTGATGACGCCGAAATAATGGTCGTCCAGTTCCTGGCCTTTGGGGGGCTTCGCCCCGAACAGTGTGCGGCCGGTAAAACGCAGATCCGGCCGTGCCTCATACATTTCCTTTGTAATAAGGAAGTATTCCTGTTCCGGTCCGACGGAGGATACCACCCGTTTTGCAGTGTTGTTGCCGAAGAGCCGCAGGATGCGCAGCGCCTGACGGTTCAGGACTTCCATAGAGCGCAGGAGCGGCGTTTTCTTGTCCAGCGCGTGACCGCCGTAGGAACAGAAGGCAGTCGGGATACAGAGCGTTTTCCCTTTAATAAAGGCATAGGAAGTCGGATCCCAGGCGGTGTATCCCCGGGCCTCAAACGTAGCTCGAAGGCCTCCGGAGGGGAAGGAAGAGGCGTCCGGTTCGCCCTTGATCAGTTCTTTTCCGGAGAATTCCATGATCACGCTGCCGTCCGGTGAGGGCGTGATGAAGCTGTCGTGCTTTTCGGCTGTGATTCCGGTAAGCGGCTGGAACCAGTGGGTGAAATGCGTGGCGCCGTTCGCGACGGCCCAGTTCTTCATGGCCTCCGCGACCGCATCGGCGACGCGGCTGTCAAGCTCTGTACCTTCGTCAATGGTTTTACGCACAGAAGCGTATACATCCGCCGGGAGGGAGGCCCGCATCACGCGGTCGTCAAAGACCCTGCATCCAAAATAATCTGATACCGTACCCATCTTCCTGTGTCTCCTTTCTGAAATAAAAAGGCAGGATCGCCCTTTATGTGCATCCATAAAAGACGTCCCTGCCTTTTCGATCATTATGGTTTCTTTAGACGCAAAGGATCGCATCTCGGATCCCTGCGGATTCGCCTCGCCAGGATGTGATTCACATCCTGTGCGTCTCCCGAAACGGGAAAAGAGCGCCTTCGAGTGATCACTCAAAGACGCCCTTGCCTTTATGGCGAAAATCTTACACCGCTGTCTTTCCTGTTGTCAAGCGGTAAAGTTGCATGATATATTTCTGAAAACGTCCGCCAATTTTTCCATTTTTGTAAAATCGTCAGATCCCGCTTGACAATCAAAACGCGCGGTACTATGATTCTCAGCAAATGAGCAAAGGCGTTCATTCCACGTATCTTACGGATACGGTGGAATGGCGTCTTTTTTTGTTTTCCGTAAAGACGGAACCCGTGAAATTGTCCGGAAAGACCGGCAGGGCGGACGAGGCGCCCTGCGGCGCCTGCTGCTGCAGGAAGCGCTTCCGGCTGATCCGAAAGGAGCGGAATATGTTAAGGAAAGAAGGCCAGGTGCGGATCCCATCCGGATGCGCGATCGCCGCGGTGATCTCAAAAAACGGAACCAGAATGAGCGGCGAACTGATCACGAACGCGATGAGGCCCATGCACGAACGGAGCAACGGTCTCGGAGGCGGCTTTGCCGGTTACGGGATCTATCCGGATTATAAGGAATTTTACGCGCTGCACCTGTTTTTCAACAGCCGCGATACCCGGAAGAAGTGCGAGGCGTTTCTGCGGGAATACTTCGAGATCGTTCATTCCGAACGGATCCCGACCCGGAAAATGCCTGAGATCACCGATGAGCCGATCATCTGGCGGTATTTTGCGGCTCCGCTCGGATCGGTACTGCGGAATCTTCAGATCGACGAGAAAGAACTGATTGTCAGGACCGTGATGAAGATCAATGCGGAGATGAAAGGAGCCTACCTGTTCTCCAGCGGCAAGAATATGGGGACATTCAAGGCCGTGGGATATCCGGAGGATGTGGGGGCCTTCTACAGGCTGGAGGAGTACGCAGGGTATTCCTGGACGGCGCACGGAAGATATCCGACCAATACGCCGGGCTGGTGGGGCGGGGCGCATCCGTTTACCCTGCTGGATTACTCCGTCGTTCATAACGGCGAAATTTCCTCTTATGACGCGAACCGCCGGTTTATCGAGATGTTCGGATATCAGTGCACGCTTCAGACGGATACGGAGGTGATCACGTATATTCTCGATTATCTGGTGCGGGTGCAGGGACTGACGCTGCAGGAAGCTGCGGATGTGATCGCGGCCCCGTTCTGGAGTACGATCGCCGGGGAGCCGGAGGAAGAGACCCGCAGGAAGCTTACCTTCCTGCGCACGGTGTTTCCCAGCCTGCTGATCACCGGCCCGTTTTCCATTGTTCTCGGGTTTACAGGAGGGCTGATGGCGCTCAACGACCGTCTGAAGCTCCGCTCAATGGTGACCGGTGAGAAGGATGACAGAGTTTATATCGCCAGCGAAGAGGCGGCGATCCGGGCGATGGAGCCGGACGCTGAAGCGATTCGTTCTCCGGGCGGAGGTCAGCCCGTGATCGTTCATGTCAAGGAAGGGGCTTACTGATGGGCGTGGATTATATTTATCCGGAATTTGAAGTCGTCCGAAACGACGACCGCTGTATCGCCTGTCGTGTCTGTGAGCGGCAGTGCGCGAATGAAGTACACTGGTACAGCGGCGAGCGGGCGCGGATGATGAGCGACGAGGCGAAATGCGTCAACTGCCAGCGCTGCGTTTCCCTGTGTCCTACCCGCGCGCTGAAGATCGTCAGAAGCCCCTGCCGGCTGCGGGAAAACGCAAACTGGCGCGATGAGACGATCCGGGAGATCTACCGGCAGGCAGGGAGCGGAGGAGTGCTGCTGTCTTCCATGGGAAATCCCAGGGAGCTGCCCGTCTACTGGGACCGGATCCTGATCAATGCCTCCCAGGTCACCAATCCGCCGATCGATCCTCTGCGCGAGCCGATGGAAACACGCGTGTTCCTCGGAGCGAAACCGGACAAGATCCTGCGGGACGGAAGCGGGAACCTTCGGGGGCAGCTGCCGCCGCAGATCGAACTGTCGATGCCGGTCATGTTTTCCGCGATGAGCTACGGATCCATCAGCTACAACGCCCACGCGTCTCTGGCGCGCGCCGCAAAAGAACTCGGTATTCTCTACAACACCGGAGAGGG
>ONST01000198.1 GCA_900320575.1 uncultured Eubacteriales bacterium | reverse complement strand
TCCAACTGCGTGGCGATCGTGATGTTCTCCATCGTATTCATTGTCTACGCACTTGCCAATATCTTCGGCGACGCCGACCTGGCAAGCAGCATGGGCGGCTGATCCTTTTCCAAAAGGATCCGGAAACCGGCAGCAGCGGATGCATCCGCAAGGCAAGGGCATCCACTTATGACAGACCACTTCTTCCAAGGAGGACGAAATGAGCAGAATTGAGCTGAAGCATATTGATAAATTCTACGGCAAGAACCACATTCTCAAAGACATCGACCTGACCATCGAGGACGGCGATTTCATGACCCTGCTGGGACCCTCCGGCTGCGGCAAGACCACGACCCTTCGTGTGGTCTCCGGTCTGGAGCATCCCCAGAACGGCACCATCTACATGGACGGCAAGGAGATCGTCAATGCGGCGGAAGCGCATTTCGCGCCGCCCTCCCAGCGCGGACTGAACCTGGTGTTCCAGTCCTACGCGCTGTGGCCCCACATGACCGTCCGCCAGAATATCGAGTTCGGTCTGAAGATCAAGAAGCTCTCGAAAGAGGAGATGGACCGGAAGGTACGGGATTCGCTCCGCCGCATGCAGATCGAGCAGTACATTGACCGCTATCCGTCCGAGCTTTCCGGCGGCCAGCAGCAGCGTGTCGCGATCGCCCGCGCCATTTCCTCGGAACCGGACCTGCTCCTTCTTGACGAGCCGCTGTCCAACCTGGACGCGAAGCTGCGTGTGGACATGAGAACCGAGCTGAAGCGCCTTCATACCGAGACGAAGACCACGATGATCTACGTCACGCATGACCAGACCGAGGCTCTGACGATGTCCACGAAGATCGCCCTGTTCCGCATGGGCGAGATCGTGCAGATCGGCAAGCCGCTGGATCTGTACCGGAACCCGGCCAACCTCTACGTCGCCGACTTCATCGGCAGCCCGAAGATCAATCTGATCGACGCCAAGGCGGTCGTGGACGAGAGCGGCATGCATCTTGACAGTGTGCTCGGACACTTCGATTTCCCGAAGGACACCCTCACCGAGGACTGCAGGACCGGAAGCTTCGATGCGGTCGTCGGTATCCGCTCCGAGCACATGAAGGTCTATCCGGAACGCCATCACGACGGCGACCTCGAGGCGAAGATCTACATCTCCATGCCGGAAGGCTCCGAGACCCTGAATACCGTGAAGATCGGCGACCAGAGCCTGGTCATCAAGTCCCTGGGCATCACCGATTTCGAGGCGGATCAGGATTCCTTCGTGTGGATCAACCTGCCGAAGGTCAATGTCTTCGACAAGGAGTCCGAGCTTCTCATCAAGCGCTCTGTCTGATCGGAAACGGTCAGATGCGATATATCTCTACAAAAAGGAGGAAGGAACATGAAATTCAAAAAGCTACTGGCACTGACGATGACCGGCATGATGCTTGCCTCTCTCGCCGCCTGCGGCGGAAGCTCAAACAGCAGCGCCGCTCCGGCTGCGTCTGAAGCTGCTCCGGCTGCATCCGAGGCCGCTTCCGAGGCTGCCACGTCCGAGGCTGCTCCTGCTGAGAGCACTCCGGCTGAGGCTGCTCCGGCTGCATCCGGCTTTGTCGGCGCGAACACCGGCAAGGTCGCCGAGACGGACTGGGAAATCGCTGCCGACATCTACAACGGCACCGAGACCGACGAGGAACTCTATGAGAAGGCCAAGGCGGAAGGCGCTCTGACGGTCTACTCCATCTCTTCCCGTATGCCGAAGGTCGTTGAGGCCTTTATGGCGAAGTATCCGGGCATCGAGGTCGAGTCCTTCGACGTCAAGACCAACGAGCTGCTGGAGAAGGTCTCCCGTGAGCATGAGGCCGGCCAGTACATCGCCGACGTGGTGCATGTCAAGGATGAGGACGGCTCGATCTGGAACGAGTACATCCCGAACAAGATCTTCTACTGCTATCAGCCGGAAGACATCCTGTCCCATGACGATCCGGTCTATTATCAGACCCAGACTCCGCTCTACATCGAGCTGACCCAGCTGTTCTACAACAGCGAAGCGTATCCGGATGGATCTCCGATCACCAACATCTGGCAGCTGACCACCGACGAGTGGAAGGGCCGCATCGTTATGCAGAACCCGCTGGACAACGTGTCCTGGGGCGCATGGGTCACCGGTTTCACCATCGGCAGCACACCGGACAAGCTTGCTCAGGCTTACGAGGAGCTGTTCGGCGAGCCGCTTGAGCTTTCTCCGGAGTGCGAGAATGCCGGCTATGAGTTCTGGAAGAGACTGTATGCGAATGAGCCGATCTTCTGCTCCTCCTCTGATGAGACTGCAGAAGCTGTCGGTGCAAGAGGACAGGAAAACCCGCCGGTGGGCTTCTCCGCTTCCTCCAAGGTCCGCAAGAACAAGGATAATGACTGGGTGCTCGCACCGGTGAACCTCTATCCGACGACCGGTATCCCGCTTGTCAACACGGTCTACATGGTCGAAGGCTGCCAGCATCCGTATGCTGCGAAGCTCTTCATCCGCTTCCTGCTCGGCGGCATCGACGGCGATACCTCCGGTTATGAGCCGTTCAACACCCTCGGGGGCTGGCCGGTCCGTGACGATATCGCTCCGGCGGAAGGCAGCACACCTTACAGCGAGATCCTGGTCTCTGCTGACTATGATTCTTCCGAACTGTATGCAAAGGTTCAGGATATGCGTGACTTCCTGACCATGCTCGGCTGATCCGGGTACGGTCCATAAGAACGATCAGAATTACTTAAGAGGATCCCGGCGGTTCATCCGCCGGGATCTTTGCATGACAAGGCAGGAGAGCGGACACCGTGCCTCAACGGGCGCACATTCGGCGGCAAATGTATATGGAAGAGGCTTTACCACGGGACGGGCGGCTTCAGTCCGCCCGTCCGGCCGGTGCGCGGCCGGCTCCCGTTTCAGGGGATTGCAAACAGATGTTCGTTGTGGTATAATAGGCCGGTTCCGGCCGGAATCCTACAAGATATAGTGGCAGACGGCCGGATTTTCTGCGGAGGGCGCTTTTGCAGCGCCGCCGGAGGAATTCGGTTTTTATTTTTTAAAAGAAACGGCAGAAAGCGGCGCGGGAGAACTGCTTCCGGCGCGAAGGAGCAGCGGATGGCGAAGAACAGCACATATACGGAGAAGAGCATTCATGTCCTGGAGGGACTGGAGGCGGTGCGCATGCGTCCCGGCATGTATATCGGCAGCACTTCCCGCAAGGGACTCAATCACCTGATCTACGAGATCGTGGACAATGCGGTGGACGAGCATCTGGCGGGATTCTGCGATCATATCGGCGTGGTGCTGGAGAAGGACGGGTCCTGCACGGTCTCGGACAACGGCCGCGGCATTCCCGTGGGCCTTCACGAAAAAGGCATGCCGGCGGAGCGGCTGGTCTATACGACCCTGCATGCGGGCGGAAAGTTCGACAATGACGCCTACAAGACCTCCGGCGGTCTGCACGGCGTCGGCTCCTCTGTTGTCAACGCCCTGTCGGAGCGGCTCGATATCCGCATTCTCCGGGACGGCGCGATCCATCACGACCACTACAGCCGCGGCGTGCCGGATCTGGAGCTGGTGAACGGGCTTCTGCCGACCCTCGGGAAGACAAAGGAGACCGGCACGATCGTCAATTTCCTGCCGGATCCGGAGATCTTCGAGATCACCCGCTTTTCCGCTACTGAGGTCCGGTCCCGACTGCACGAGACCGCCTATCTCAATCCGGAGCTGACCATCGATTTCCGCGACGAGCGGAAGCCGGAAACGGCGGGACAGACCGTCACCTTCCATGAGCCGGACGGCATCGCCGGATATGTGCGGGACCTCAATAAGAATGAAGAGACGGTGACCGAGCCGATCCTGTTCTCCGGCGGAGACGAGGGGATCCGTGTGGAGGTCGCCATGCAGTACGTCAGCGAATTCCGCGAGAACGTGCTCGGCTACTGCAACAATATCTACAATGCGGACGGCGGCACGCACCTGACCGGCTTCAAGACCGCATTCACGCAGGT
>ONST01000105.1 GCA_900320575.1 uncultured Eubacteriales bacterium | reverse complement strand
TTAAGAAGCAAAAAGTGCTTCCGGCGGGCGGGAAAGTAGGCCGCAAAGTGGCTGGATAGGGAGCTGCAGCCTACCACAGCGCCCTTAAAGAAGCTTTCTATCTGCGACAGGGCAGATTTGTCGTATCGGAAGATCTGAACGTCGGCGTCTGATCCGTTTCGAGTGCTCCGTGTGAATCCGGTTGCCTGCTCCGGGAAAATCTGATACGATGAAAGCAGAAATTCGCCGGCGTCAGTCCGGCACGGGGGAATGCCATGAATAATAAGCTTCGTTTTCTGCTGATCGGCCTCATAGCGGTCCTTCTGCTCCTCTTCACGGGCAGGGGCCTCGCTTTCCCGGGATCCGGGAACAGTGCGTCCTCCCCGGTCAGCATCGCCTCTGTTCCGGCGACTTCCGTTTCAGCCGGAGAGGCCGCTTCTTCTGCGGAGAGCCTGCCTTCAGAACCGGCGTCTCTGCCCTCCGGACCGGAATCGTCCGTTCCGGCGGAGTCAGAACCGGCGTCTCTTCCGGAGAGCAGTCCGGAATCACAGCCGGCTGAAGAGCTCCGCACCTATACGATGGAGGACCTGGAGAACCTCGAGCGCACGGAGAACTTCAAGAAAAGCGCGATCGAGCACATTTTCTGCGGATCGGTCAACAGCAGCGGGAACGGCAGCGGCTACCACTACAACATGATCGAGGACACGCCCGGCGTGATCGTGGAGGGCACCCGCTCGGAGGAGGACGAGCACGGTCTTTACAAGGCCAATATCGAGGTGGACGGCCATCCGAAGGTCCACTACAGCACCTTCTTCCCGGACAGCTGGTCCCCGCAGGAGGTGGTGGACGCGATCAACGCGGCCCGGCAGGACGCGCTTGACAACGGCCGTAACCCCCGCGACACCACCTGGGTCGGTTACTACGAGGGGATCGAGATCGACATGTATCTGAACGGTAAAAACAAGATCATTTCCGCATATCCGATCTATGCGGGCGACCGGGGGGCGATGGGATGAGCGACAGCGGATATATTGACGGCCTGGTGACAATGGCGACGGTAACGTCCCGCGGCGGCAGTTATTCCTACGCGCGGGCGATGTGTTTTTCCCGTAAGAAATGGAAAGCGCAGTTTTCCGAGATCTGCGGGATCCCCGAGGAGCAGCTGGAATTCGAGAAGACCGGCGAGAGCGCCAAAGACGCCTTCCGCTGGGCGTTCGTCGAAGAAGACAAACGCCTCGAGGAGGATCTCTTCCGTCTGATGCGTATTTCTCTGGGAGACGAGGAGGCGGTCCTCCGCCCTGTGCGGCCGGAGGAGCTTCTGGATGCGGGCAGCGGCTATGAGGACGGCTGGGGTCCCTTCTACATTCTCGAAGAAGTGTTCCTCATCCTTTACCGGAAGGATGCGGTCCTGGTCATGGTAGGCAACAACGAGTAACGGTCTGATCGGAAAATAAAAAGATGCTCCGCGCAGGAAGGTCTGTGCGGAGCATTTTCTTGCGCAATAAGGGCGCTTTCTCTTATGCCGGGGAGATTCCCCGTTCGTCAAAGGCCTTCAGCAGGCAGTCCATGTCAGCGGGAATTGCGATCGGTTCTCCGGCTGCACGGATCGCGTTGTTCACGTCCTTCAATCCGTTTCCGGTGACGATGGAGACTACGGAGGCATTCTTTTCGATGAGGCCCTGTTCGACCGCCTTTTTGAGGCCGGCCGAGCCCGCCGCACCCGCCGGTTCCGCAAAGACTCCGGCGTACCGTCCCAGCATGCGCATGGCCGCGAGGATCTCCTCATCGGAGACGTTGACGGTCACGCCGTGCGACTCCTCGATGGCCCGGAGCGCCTTGACCGGGTTGCGCGGCACCCCGACCGCGATGGAGTCCGCGATGGTATTTTCTTCCTGAGGGGTCCAGTCCATGGTATGCGCGGCAGCGGCGGTGTTGATCGGGCAGCAGCCGGAGGCCTGGACGCTGATAAGACGGGGCAGGCGGTCGATGAAGCCTGCCTCGAAGAGATCCCTGAACCCCTTCCAGACGCCGGCGATCGTGCAGCCGTCGCCCACGGAGAGAGCCACATAGTCCGGCATCCGGAACTGCAGCTGCTCCGCGATCTCCAGAGAGACCGTCTTTTTGCCCTCCATGAGATAGGGATTGATAGCCGCGTTGCGGTTGTACCAGCCCCAGCGGTCGATCGCTTCCGCGGAGAGGCGGAAGGTATCCTCGTAGCTTCCTTCCACGAGGACGACCGTCGCTCCGAACATCAGCAGCTGGGCGACCTTTCCCTTCGGCGCGCGCGAGGGCACGAAAATGTAGGTCGAAAGACCGGCGGCAGCCGCATTTCCCGCAAGAGAGCTGGCCGCGTTGCCGGTGGAAGAGCAGGCGATGACGCTCCGTCCGGCTTCCTCCGCCTTCACGACTGCCATCGCGGAAGCCCTGTCCTTGAGCGAGGCGGTGGGATTGAGCCCGTCATCCTTGATCCAGAGGGTATCGATGCCCAGGCGCCTGGCGAGGGCGTCGGCGCGGTAGAGCGGCGAGCCGCCGACCCTGAGGCGAGGCCGCGTCCCGAGCCCTTCAACAGGAAGAAATTCCAGATATCTCCACATCGTGGGATCCGCGCGGTCCAAAAGATCGTATTTCGAGACATGTGAGCGGATATAATCGTAGTCATACTGAATATCCAGAATGCCGCCGCACTTCGGGCAGACGGTAATGTCGGGGTCCGCCGCGACAATATGTCCGCATCGCGTACAGACGGCGCCTGTCACCTGCTTCATTCTCATGTTCCTCCTGTCTGTGATGCAAAAGAGCCCGCCGGAATGACGCCGGCAGGCTCTGTCATTTTCTTAAAGCGCCTTCAGAAGGCCGGTCTCTTCGTTGAATTCCCGGATCATGTCGTCGATGCGGTCCGCATCCTTCTGCACGCTCCTCCAGGTATGCTCCTCGTCGTACCAGAGGGCGTTCAGTTCCTCGGAAGTCCGGCCCTGCTGCTCCACCCAGGTGTAGTACTTCAGGTTGTGGATCCGCTTCCGGTCGACGTAGGTGAGCTCCTGCATATTGTCGGTCTTCTCGCCGAGGATGTGGGTGTGGAAATCCACCGCCGCCATCTCCCGGGTGTAGGCGCCGTCCTCCTCCTGCAGTTCCTTCACGCGGGAGGCGTACATGGAGGCCGAGTCGGTCATGACCGAGGCGACCACGTCGTGTTCGGTGAGTTCGTAATATTTTGCCATCTTGATGGCGCAGAGCATATTCGCGATACCGGAGATGCCGAAGAGCGGGAGTTGGGAAATGGTCTCCTCCGGGACGCATAAGCTCCGCAGATACGCCTGCCCCTCCGGCTCGTTGAAGAGGCGGAGGACCTTCTGGGAGTCCTCGTCGTCGATATCCACGACCAGATCCGTATTTTTTACATTGTGGATCCACGGGACGTGCTTGTCGCCGATGCCCTCGATGCGGTGCGCGCCGAAGCCGTTGTTCAGCAGCGTCGGGCACTGGAGCGCCTCTCCCACGCCCAGCTTCGCCGCGGGGTAGAGGTCCTTCAAGCGGTCGCCGGAGGCCATGGTGCCCGCGGAACCGGAGGTAAAGACCGCGCCGAAGAGGCGGTCGCCCTCGCCCTTCATGGCCTCGAAGGCCTCGGCGATGGCGTTGCCCGTGACATTGTAGTGCCACATGTAGTTGCCCATCTCCTCAAACTGGTTGAAGATCATGCAGTCGTTGCGGGCCTTCAGTTCGTGGGTCTTGTCGAAGATCTCCTTGACGTTGGATTCGGAGCCGGGGGTCGCGATGATCTCGCTGGCGATGGTTTCCAGCCACTCGAAGCGCTCGCGGCTCATGCCCTCCGGCAGGATCGCGATCGAATAGCAGCCGAGCAGCTTGGAATTGAAGGCGCCGCCGCGGCAGTAGTTGCCGGTGGAGGGCCAGACCGCCTTGTGGAAGTCCGAATCGAACTGGCCGGTCACGAGCGGCGGGACAAGACAGCCGAAGGACGCGCCGACCTTGTGGCAGCCGGTCGGGAAATACTTGCCGGCCAGAAGCATGATCTTCGCTTTGACGCCGGTCAGCTCCGTGGGCAGAACGATGTAATTGGGGCCGTGGAAGAGGCCGCCGAATTCCTTCGGCTCGTTCTTCCAGGTCACACGGTAGAGGTTCAGGGGATTGACGTCCCACAGACCCACCTGCGTGAGCTTTTCTTTGATCTTCTCCGGAATCAGTTCCGGGTTCTTCATTTCCGCGATCGTGGGAATAATAATGTTCTGTTCTTTGGCCCGGCGGATATTGTGCTTCCGTCCGGTTTCATTGACCGTCAGATTGATCATGGGATACCTCCGTGCGGATGCTGTCAGTTTCTTCCATAAAAACAGTGTATCATGCACCCCTGCAAAATTCAATGATGCCCGGACAAAATGTTTTTGCTCCGGCTTTGCCGCAGAATGCCTTCCGTTTCCCGGTATCGTTTACGCCGGCGCGGGGACCGGCTGTGCGGCCTG
>ONST01000047.1 GCA_900320575.1 uncultured Eubacteriales bacterium | reverse complement strand
TTGTAGGCCTTCGCGCGCTCCAGCCAGGAGCCGTTGCGCTTCGTCAGCCATTTTTTCATATTTTCCAGACCGCCGATATCGTTGATATTGAGGTCGGATTTGACAAATTCGAGGACGCCGGTCTTGCGGACCACCTGGTTCTTCTCCTCATGGATAATGCGGATCGCCTCAGCATCGAGGCCCCGCCGCTCCACGATAGCCCGGCAGAAGGCATTTTCCGCCTCCTGATAGGTAAGTCCGAGCGCCGCGCGCACGAGGGTCTGCTGCCCGTCCTCATCGAGGCGCATGGCTTCCGGGGAGAGCCCCGCGGTCAGCTCGCCGAGAAGGCTCTTCAGCTCCTCCTGGTTCGGCAGCGCGAAATCGAGGACCGAGATGTCCTTCTCCATATCCGAGGGGATCATCAGGGTCGGCGAGAGGAAAATGACCATTTTTCGGCTGCTCTTCAGCTCCGGCAGCAACTCGCGGAGATAGCGGATGATCGCGTGATCCGGGCGGGAATTGCGGTCCGCGCCGAAGAAGACGTGGAAATCCTTCAGGATGTAGATCGCGTTGTCCTGGTTCGTGCGGATGTGATGGATCGCGGCCGGCGCCTGCAGCGTATCGGCGATCTGCTCGTCCCCGCAGGTAAGGCCTCCGGTCATCGTCCAGATGTAGAGCTTCCGCTCCGAGCGGATGAGCGTCCGGTCCGCCAGCGCCCGCTCGATGCTGCGGATCACCCGCTCCTCCTCATAGGAGGAAATATAAACATACGGGAACCCCGCGTTCACCAGGTTCGCCAGCTTCTGCTCAAATTCCGTGTGCGCCATCTTCCGCATTCCTTTCGTGTTCTGTCCCCTCCGGGCCTTCCTGCCCGTCTTCCCCGCTCCCGCCCGCTGCCGGAGCGCCGTAAAGCTGCCGGAGCTTTGCCTCCGCCAGCAGCCCTCCCATTCCGTTTCCGGAGAGAAGTCCCTGCGGGCTGATCCGCAGCTCCACGCGGTTTCCCGCTTCTTTCATTTCCTCCGGACGGATCCGCCCCGTCAGAAAATGGAAGACCTGATTCCGCGACCCGGCAAGCGGCCGGGAAAAATCCCGCTCCTCCTCCCGGTAGGGCCCGTCGATCAGCAGGTCGCTTGCGTCAAGCAGTCTCCGCTGGGCCGCGGTGCCTTCGCTTGCGATCCCTTCCCGGGTGAGTCCCGTGAAAGTGAGGACCGTCAGCCCCAGCTTTCCGGCTTCCTCCGCAAAGAGGGCCAGCTCCTCCGCCTGCTCCATCGGCTCTCCGCCCAGCAGCGTCACGCCGGAAAGCTCCGGATATCGTTCTTTCGTCTCCCGGAGGGACCGGAGCAGCTCCGAAAGAGCGGTCTCCTTTCCTCCTCGCGGGTCCCACATCTCCCGGGCGAAGCACCCGGGACAGCCGTTATGGCAGCCCTGCACCCAGAGCGCGAAGCGCCATCCGGGGCCCTCCGCCCGCGTGCGGGGCACGATGCGGTGGATTCTCATCATTTTCTCCCGTTCAAAAATCCAGCGTCCGGCGGACGCCCTTCGGCGCCTCATAGGACGGCTGCGCGGCCGCTTCCTTCTTCGCCGGAAGCGGATCTGCGGAAGCCCGTTCAAAGATCTGTACCGCAAAATGCGGCTTGATCCCGAAGACCTCGATAAATTCGTCCACCGAGCGGAAGAAACCGTGCTCCGCGCGGTAAGCCAGCGCCTTCTTCGCGGTAATAAGGTCGACGCCCGGAAGGGTCATCAGCTCCTCCTGCGTGCAGGAATTGAGGTCGACGCCCTTCTTTGGAGCCGTATCCGGCCCGGAGACCTCCGGTCTCCTCCGGAACCGTTCCGGAGTGGCTGGCCGGGCCGCGGGAGCGGTCTGCTGCGCCGGACGGGCCGGCGGCGCAGAGGGCTGTGCCTGGCGGATCCCGAAAGGCGTGCTCCCGGCCGCGCGCATCTCCGGTGCAGGAGACGGGCTCCCGGCCGGTCCGGCTTCCGGACGGCTGCCTCGCGGAAGGTTTTTCGGCGCCTGCGCGCCGGGTGCGGCAAAGGACGGACCCGTCTTTGCGCCGCTTCCCGCCGCCGGTGAGGGCCGCTGCTCCGCATGCGCGCCTGCGTTCGAACCGGAGACCGGCGCACCGGCGTCCATCCGGCGCACGCCGCGGCTGCGGAAGCGGTTCATCTGGTCGATCTCGCGGTCCATTTCCGAGTCGTAGCCTCCGAGGATCTGTGCCCGCTCTTTGAGGAGCCTCCAGCGGACCGCGCTGCCCATGTAGCCGCCGAGGGCCCAGAGCGTCCCGAACACGAACAGTTCCGCCAGATGCAGCACCGGCCGGATCTGATAATTCGTCAGGCCGGAGAAAAGACCTCTGCGGAACAGGATCCGGACCGCGATATCCGCCGCCTGCATAAGAAATGTCAGGATCAGGAGAACAAGGCCCCTGCTGCGGACGGTCCTGTCCTTCGCCTGAATGCCGCCGCGGATGAGCCCGGCGCCGCCCACGTAGGGCAGAAAGGTCCAGAACTTCCAGCCGGTCTGGGTATTTTTCCACTTGAGGTCCGCAAGGTGCGGATACGCGTCCCTGTCAGCCCCCTGGACCGGCGCCAGGCGCCGCAGCACGTCCTCCGCAGTCAGACGGTTCCAGAGGAGGATCCCCGCGTAAACGCTGATGAGCACCGGGCTCAGCAGCACGGTCAGATTTCCTGCGCCGCTGTTGAAATACTCTCCTGAAAAATGCAGCATGAACCCCTGCAGGAGGTATGGGAGGAGGCACAGCGCCGCACAGACGGCATACGGCTTCTTCTTCAGGACCCAGGCCTGCCGAAGGAGGCTCACGCTCCCCAGGCCCGGAAGGTAGGCCCAGCGCTTCCAGCCGAGGTTCTCGACCCTCCAGACGGAGTCCTTCATGAGCGGATGTTCGGCGGGGGCCGTCGTCTCCAGCATCGCCATGTACTCCAGAAACTTCTGCCTCGACGACAGGGTGTGGATCACCCGTGCCGCGTATCCGCCCAACCACAGGAGCACCGCAGGGATCACCAGCCAGTTCGTGCTCTCGTAAGTCCGGTACGGATACAGCTTGAAGGGGTCGTCTCCGAAAAACTCGGCGAACGCCGGGATCAACAGCAGGAGAAAGCCTGCCGCCGTGAGACCAAGGTAGATCTTCGCGTTCCGCTTATAGGCCTTCCGCCCGGAGCGGTGCCCCATATACGCGAAGCCCATAAATCCCAGAAACGGCGCAAAGCACAGATAACAGCAGGCTCCGGTGCGGCTCCGCCACCGGGGATCTCTCGCCAGTTCATCCATGAAGCCCGACCTCCTCCACCGTATCTTCGGTCAGCAGGACCTCGCTCTCCCGGTACTCCGGCGTGAACTCGGAATCCACGGTCTTCGCCCCGGTCAGCTGTTCCATAATACTGATATAATTCAGGCAGGCTTTGCCCTTGATTCCCTTTGTTTCGGCCTCGACCTGGCCGTTCGGATAGATCCGGATCTGCAGCTGTTTCATCGTTTTCCGCCCCCTGTTTTACGCAAATCTTTGCTGTGTTCTATCATAGCACAGAACCGCGCTGTTTTTGTTTCTTTTTTCAAAGAAATCCTGCCGCCGCGCTTCCGGTGCTTAAGATTTTCTGAAATTCGCTTAAGGTTTTCCGCAATCTACCCCCTTTTCCCGCGAATGTGCTACACTGCTCCTGAAAAGAGAAGCCGCGGCCGGAAAGAGACCGGTCCGGCAGCCGTTCATTGTGGGATCAGACCCGGGAAGGGAGGCGCAGCCATGGCAAAACGGAGAAAAAGACCGAAAAAGAAGAAAAGCTTCGGCATTTTCAAAGCGCTTCTTCTTGTGCTCGTGCTCGCCGCCGTCAATATCGGGCTCGTCAGCGCGATCATGCAGCACCGCACCGGGGACAGCGGCGTCTCCCTCGACGGAGAAAAGCGGGGAAATGCCGCCTACGCCGCAAGCCGGCCGGAGCTCGACGTGCAGCTTCTCACGCCGAATCCCAATTCCCGGCCGCAGATCCCGCTTCGAAGGCTGAACGGGATCGTCATCCACTACACCGCCAATCCGGGGAGCAGCGCCATGCAGAACCGCAACTATTTCGAGGGCCTGAAGGACGGCGGCACCAAGGCCAGCAGCCATTTTATCATCGGCATCGACGGAGAGATCGTCCAGTGCATTCCCAGCTCCGAGATCGCCTACGCCTCCAACAGCCGCAACGACGACACCCTCTCGATCGAGTGCTGCCACCCGGACAAGAGCGGGAAGTTTTCCGAAGAGACCTATGATTCCCTCGTGGAGCTGACCGCCTGGCTGTGCCGCTATTTCGACATTTCTCCGGACGAGGTCATCCGCCACTACGACGTGACCGGCAAGCTCTGCCCGAAGTATTACGTAGAAAATGAAGATGCCTGGGAAGACCTTCTGGCAGATATCAAAGAGGCGTACGACGCGATGTGAGCGC
>ONST01000104.1 GCA_900320575.1 uncultured Eubacteriales bacterium | reverse complement strand
GCAGGGAAAGACGATGGCCGCCGTCAACGGCCAGACCGGGAAGGTAAGCGTCCGCGCGGAGAAGGAGTCCCGCTACTATTTCCTGCCTTGGTGGATGAAGGCGCTCCTCTCTACGGCGCTCTTCTCCGGGCTCTTCCTCGGCGCCCTGCGCCTGGGCGGGATCGCACGGAATGACGCGCTCCTCATGACCGGTGCGCTGGCCCTGGTGCTCCTGATCGTGACCCTCGCCCTGTTCAGCGACACCGTGCGCAGCCGCTTCACCGTCTCCGCCGGACGGAAGATCTACACCTCGGGAGACACCCCCTTCCGCCGGGGAGCGGACGGACCGGTCCTCCGCAAGGAAGCGCTCGCAAGACGGGCCGCAGAGCCGGTCTTCGTACAGAATATCGGCGGCCGTCTGACGCCTGTCACGTTAAAATTCACCACCCCCCGCCGGGTGCTCGGCCTGCTGCTTCAGACCGTTACCGTGCTCTTCCTGCCGGTGATCATCGCGCTCTTCCTCAACGGCTTCCGCTTCTCTGAGCTGAATCTAAGCGGCTCAGCAGTCTGGTTCTGCATCATGGTGCCCGTCGTCCCGGTCTATCTGCTGAAATACGGCTTCGCGGAGCTCCACGACAATCCCCAGATCTATCTCCGCGCGCAGAACGGGCGCGCGAAGCGTTACCGGCCGAAGACCGGCTCCGCGGGCAAAAAGGCGCGGCGCAGAAGCATTCTCCGGGCGCTGTTCGTCCCTCCTGTGAGCCTGGCCGTCTGGCTCGGGATCCTGTGCTTCTTCGCCATCTGCTATTTCACGGCCTTCGGTTTCTGAACCGAAGGCCCTTTTTACCGGCGGATACGGCGGAACAGGCCCCGGGGTCCCGCAGGATCTTACGCACTGGCCGCTACAGAAGAAAACCTCCGGAATCCCTTCTCATATGTGGAAAAACCTCCGCCCTGTATGGTAAAATAGAGAACAGAAATACCTCGGCACGTCTGCAGGAAACCGCAGCGCAGCCGGAACAGCAAGGAGGACCTGCGATGAATGCACCCAATGAAATCCTTCAGATCTGGATCGGGAACGGCGTAAAAAAAGCAAATCTCCCCATTTTTAAAATGATCCTTCTCGGCATGGCCGCCGGCGTCTATATCGGCTTCGGCGCCCACGTCTTTCTGCTGGCGACCTCAGCCGCGGAGACCGCTTTTGAGGCAGGCGCCGCGAAGCTCATCGGAGCGGCGCTCTTTCCCGTCGGGCTGATGCTGGTCGTTTTATGCGGAGGAGAGCTCTTTACCGGGAACAATCTCCTTGTGCTCGCCCTGATGGACAAAAAGATCACGGTCCCGCAGCTCCTCCGGAGCTGGGCCGTCGTCTATCTGGCCAATTTCCTCGGCAGCGTGCTGCTCGCGCTTCTTCTGGCAAAAAGCGGCCTGTACAGCGGAGCCGCCGGAGAACGGGCGGCCGCAGTGGCGCTCTCGAAGACCGGCGCGCCCTTCTCGGAAATGCTGATCCGGGGCATCCTGTGCAACATGCTGGTCGTCCTGGCCGTCTGGTTCCAGGCCGGAGCAAAAGAAATGATCGGGAAGATCTTCGCGATCTGGTTCCCGATCATGCTGTTCGTGTTCGCGGGCTTTGAGCACAGCGTCGCCAATATGACCTACATCCCGCTGGGGATGATTCTGGGCGCGGAGGTCAGCATCGGGCAGTTCCTTCTCTCCAATCTTCTGCCGGTCACCCTCGGCAATCTGATCGGAGGGGCCGTGATCATCCCGCTGTGGTATTATTATTCCTACCGCTGAAGCAGCCGTACAGGCCCGCCGGAACCGCGGCCGGGAGGCACAGGCGGCCGTCCGCCTTCACATTTTCTTCTGTATCCATAAACCCCGCAGTATACACAAGGAGGACCCATGCAGTATCAGCTGAATCCAGACAACTACTGTACATTTGAGATCTTCGGCGTGAACAAGCTTCCCGGAAGATCCTATTTTATCCCCTATCCGGACCGGGCGGAGGCCGACGCCGTATCTCCGAAGGAGAAACGCTACCGCTCCGAAAAGGTGCTCTGCCTGAACGGAGACTGGGATTTCCGTTTCTATCCCCGCCCCGTGGAGCTTCCCGCGGTGCTGGATACAGATCAGGTGGATTTCGTGTCCATCGACGTGCCGTCCTGCTGGCAGTTCCGGGGATACGACCGGCCCTTCTATGTCAATATCCGCTATCAGTTCCCCTATAAGCCGCCGGTAATCCCCACTACCGAAAAGGTCGGAAAGGTCTTCTCCTGGCTGGGCGTCGACCAGAAGCTCTCCTACCGCCGCAAGGATCCGGGAGAGGAGTATAATTTCGTGGG
>ONST01000257.1 GCA_900320575.1 uncultured Eubacteriales bacterium | reverse complement strand
GTTCTCATTCGGCCGCTGCTGTCTGCGTCTCCTCCAGCGCCCGCTTCATGCAGCGGCTGTGGGCGTAGACCAGGAAATGCTGAAGGTATGCGAAGGCCTCCTCGTCGCTCACCGGGAGCTCCGCTTCGCCCTCTTCCGCGAAGATGCAGCTATCTCCGCTTCTGCGGATACTGCCGGTCCGCTCCGGCCGGTCCTTTTCATGCAGGCGGAACTGCAGGATCTCCTCGCCGTCCGCCGCTTCGTCGAAGCATTTCCGGTACATATCGTAGATCGCGGCGATCCCCATCGGAATGAAGGGAAACCAGAAGAACGCGTAGGGCGTCACGTCGCGGTCCTTGACCGCGGCAAGGATGGTCTCCCCGCGGAGATAGACGTTCGCGAGCTCCATCTCCCTGCCGGGAGCGGAAAGGGTAATATATTCCTCCGGGCTCAGCATGGTCAGCACCGCGAGTTCATAGGACTCCTCGAGCCTTCTGCCGCTTTCCGTTTCCATGAAAAGCCCTTTTGCTTCCATGCTCTCCCGCACGGCCTCCGGATCCGGCTCCGCGCTCACCGGGCCGATCCCCGGGATCTCCTCCGCCTGAAAAATCGCGGCGGACACATCAAGTTCCTGCTTTTCCAGTATCCATCTGTACTGCATCTTCCCCGCTTTCTGCCTCCTTCAGCCGGAGGCCGGTCTTTCTGCCTGCTGTATTTTTTGTGCGTACTTCCTGTTTTTCAGGAACGGCTTCCTGCCGTTTTCTACAGTTTACCACGAGCCGGCGTATTCCGGTGTATAACCTTCCACGTCGGAGTACTGTTTCGCGAAGTTCTTCGCGTCCCACTCGATGGGCTGCTGGACATATTTTGCGTAGTCATCCCCGGAGTAATAGCCGCCCGGCTCAAAATTCTTCTGCCAGGCATCCAGCGTTTCCCGGCTCACCATGAACTTTTCGGGATTCTTTACCGCCGTGTGCTGGTAGCAGTGGCGCATCTCGTGGATCATGGTCTTCATGATCTGATAGGAGTCGGCCCGGCTGCCGTCGAGATAGGCGGAATTGATATACACCGCATTGGTGTCGGGGTCGTAGTAGCCGCGGGTGCCTCCTGTCATCGGCACGAAATTGACATTTTTGTCCACGTCCGTCCCCATGATATCATTGATGTCAAGGATGAAGCTTTTGAGGATCTCCTCGCGCTCCTTCGGCGTCGCTTTGTACCAGGTCTCCTCCGAGTAGCGGTCTGTTTTGAGGAGCGCCGCGCAGGCGTCGCTCATGTAGTGATCCATCATTTTCTCCTGCTTTTTGGAGACCGCCGCGTCGGGACTGCCCTGCTTTCTCCTGTAGTAGGCCCGGTCCAGTCCGAGCGCCCGCAGGATCTTCGTATACAGGCTGTGGATCTCGTGCTGCACCGTGGCGGCGGAGACCGTTCCGTTCTGGAATTCCTGCACGGCCCGCTCGGTGCGCTCGAACTGGGCGGCGATGTACTCCAGGGCCTTTCCCAGAGATTCCGCCCGCACGGCCTGTTCGAGAAGGCCGGCCTCGATCTTCACCAGCTTCCGCTCAACGGCCCGCGTGGTGTCCGCCGATCCCAGGTTCAGATGATGATAAATGGTCTCCACGGCCTGCGCCGTCCGCTCTATTTCCCCGCTGCGCGTATAGAGGTCCGACGCCTGGTTCCGCAGCGCGTGTGTCTCTACCCGAAATCTTCCCATCTTCGTACTCCTTCCGGCGCATGCGCGCCGCATCTTCTATGGTCCCAGTATAGCGCTCCGGGGGCGGAACTTTGTTATATTGCGACGAACGGCAGATTTGCGGGGATGAAGCGCAGGCGGGCACAAAAAGGCCCTGTGAGAAGGATTTTTCCTTTTCACAGGGCCGGTCTGTCCTGCTGTGCCAGCCGGGCCGCGGAAGCGCAGACGTTCATGCCTGCTCGATCTGCCGCCGGACTTCCGCGAGAATGGCTCCGTTCAGCGGATGGAACAGATGGCTGTAGTATTCGCAGAGCCAGACGCCGGAATAATTCACTTTTTTCAGTTCGGAAAACGCCGCCTTCAAAGGGACGTCGCCCCAGAACGGGGGAATATGGATATCTCCGCGGCTGTAGGCAAAGCAGTAGCCGCGGTCCAGCGTGTCGTAGAGCAGGTGGTTCTCGATCCGCATCGGCTCGAAGATCCCGTGATTGTCGTTGATGTGCAGATGCCGCACAAACGGGGCGCAGGTGCGCACGGCATCCAGGAAATCATAACCGAAATAGCGGGAGGACAGATAGAGGTGCCCCAGATCCAGGGTCATTCCGCAGTTGGGATGGCCGATCTTCTGAACCGCCTCCAGGGCGTAGCGCACGTCCTCCACCTCAATATTCTCAACATTGATCGGAACGCCTTTCGCTTCGGCGTAGGCCGCGGCTTCCTTCATATTGGAAAGATAGGCGTTTTCCTCGGCACTCCTGCGCGAAAACTCCTCATAGTGGCAGTTCAGGGGCGAAAGATGCAGCGCAGCGCAGACATCGATCGACGCGAACAGCACCGCCCTCTGCATTTCCTGATCGGCAAGATTCCTCAGATCCATGCCGTACCCGGCGTGGGCGGTGATCTTGAGCGGATATTTCGCGAGAACGTCCGACACGTACTGCAGTACCAGGGGCTGTACCTTCCCGCCGATGATCAGCGGGCAGGATGAAAGATTCAGCTCTGCCGCGTCGAAGCCGTCCGCAGCGATCCGGGCAAGAGCGGCATCGAGGGCTCCGAGATTCGTCCCTCCGGGAATATTGACGCCTACCAGTGTTTTCATCATGATGTCCTTCTTTCTCTTAAGACGCAGGATTTCCTCTTATTTGATATTTTTGGCTGATTTTCAGTATTTACTCGTCAATTATTTCTAAGTTTTGCAAAATATTGGGAAAAAGAAAGACCGGCGGAAAGGATCTCCTTTCCGCCGGCCGGGCATTTGCGCTGTGCAATTTGATATCAGCCCCAGGGGTTCTCCGTCGGATAACGGACGCCCTTCGGCTGGTTGTAGCCGATCTCCTCCACCGGAACGCCGATGTACTTGAAGACCTCGAAGAGCTGGCGGCCCCAGTTTCCGAAGGCCACCGCGCCGTGATGCGGGAAATTCTTCTCGATCAGCACGTGGCGGTAGAAGCGGCCCATCTCCGGGATCGCGAAGACGC
>ONST01000103.1 GCA_900320575.1 uncultured Eubacteriales bacterium | reverse complement strand
TGGCGATCTACCGGAAGGAACAGCCGCTGGGCGTCATCGCCCAGTTCGGCGGCCAGACCCCGCTCAACCTGGCGGCAGATCTGAAGAAGAACGGTGTCAACATCCTGGGGACCCAGCCCGAGGTCATCGACCTCGCCGAGGACCGGGATCTCTTCCGCGGCATGATGGAGAAGCTCGGCATTCCGATGCCGGAATCGGGCATGGCCACGACCGTGGAGGAAGCCCAGGCCATCGCCGGAAAGATCGGTTACCCGGTCATGGTGCGGCCCTCCTACGTGCTGGGCGGCCGCGGCATGGAGGTCGTCTACGACGATGAGTCCATGGCGGACTACATGCGGGCAGCCGTCGGCGTGACGCCTGACCGCCCGATCCTCATCGACCGGTTCCTGAACCACGCGCTGGAATGCGAGGCGGACGCCATCAGCGACGGCACACACGCCTACGTCCCTGCAGTCATGGAGCACATCGAGCTGGCCGGCATCCACTCGGGAGACTCGGCCTGCATCATTCCCTCGAAGCACATCCCGGCCGGCGCCCTTGAGACCATCAAGGACTACACCCGGAAGATCGCCGAGGAAATGCACGTCGTGGGCCTCATGAACATGCAGTACGCGATCGAGAACGGCACGGTCTACGTGCTGGAGGCCAACCCGCGCGCATCCCGCACGGTGCCGCTCGTCTCCAAGGTCTGCGGCATCCGCATGGTGCCGATCGCGACGGATCTCATCACCTCCTCCATCACGGGACGCCCGTCCCCGGTGGAGACGCTCAAAGAGCGCGAGATCCCCTATTACGGCGTCAAGGAAGCAGTCTTCCCGTTCAACATGTTCCAGGAAGTCGATCCGCTCCTCGGACCGGAAATGCGCTCCACCGGCGAAGTGCTGGGCATCGCCGAGACCACCGGCGAGGCCTTCGTCAAGGCCGAGGAGGGCGCGAAGGCTGATCTGCCGCTTTCCGGCACGGTGCTGATCTCCGTCAACACCAAGGACAAGCCGGAAGCACCGGAGATCGCCCGCATTTTCCACGAGAACGGCTTTAAGATCCTCTCCACCGGCCGCACCTGCGAGCTGATCGAGGAGGCCGGCATCCCGGTCACCCGGATCAAGAAGCTGTACGAGGGCCGTCCGAACATCCTGGACGCCATCGCCAACGGCGAGATCCAGCTGATCATCAACTCCCCGATCGGTAAGGAGAGCGCCCACGACGACAGCTATCTCCGCAAAGACGCGATCCGCGCGCGCATCCCGTACATCACGACGATGGCCGCCGCCCGCGCCGCGGCCGAGGGCATCGCCTATATGAAGGAGCACAAGGAGAGCTCCCTGCATTCGCTGCAGGAGTGGCACGCGATGATCCGGTAACGATCCTGATTTCTGAAAAGAGTCTGCGGAAAGCCCGCAGGCTCTTTTTCTGTGCGAGGAGGCCGGCGTGCCCGCACGAGCGGCCATTCGGCGGCCGGCGTACATCGGACAGGCTTGCCTGCGGGATCAGCGGACAGGCCGGACGGCAGGTTTTCTTTCGTTCCGGGATATGGTAAAATGATGACAGCGAAAATAGCTTCGCCGGAAAGGAGGAGCCATGTACGAATGCAAAAACTGCGGAGGCGAGCTCCGCTACGACATCGCCGGACGGAAGCTGGTCTGCAGACACTGCGATGAGCGCTTTTCCGTCGATTCCTTCGACAAGGACCTGACCGCCAAAGACGCCCCCTATCTGGAGGCGAACGTCTTCCGCTGCCCCAACTGCGGGGGCGAGATCGTCAGCGCCAATGTCTCCGCGGCGCAGTACTGCACGTACTGCGGCTCCTTCGCGGTACTGGAAAAACAGGACGGCTCCCTGAAGAAACCGGACGCCGTCATCCCGTTCCGGATTTCGAAGGAATCCTGCATTTTTAAATATCAGGAAGCCGCGAAGAAAGCGCATTTTCTTCCGGCAAAGATGAAGGATCCGGCCTTTCTCGAGAACTTCCGGGGCATCTATATGCCCTACTATCTCTACGACGCGGAGATCGACACCAAAATCAGTATGAAAGGAAAGAGCTCCCGCCGGAAAGGAAATATTCTTCACGAGACGGACTACTGGCTCGCGTGCCACGCGGAAGTGCTGTGCGAGGGCGTACCCTTTGACGCCTCCTCCTCTTTCCGGGACAGCGTCAGCGCGGACATTTCCCCGTTCCGCCTGCGTGACCTGAAACCCTTCTCCCCGGGCTATCTCCTGGGCTTTTACGCCGACCGGCCGGACACGAAGATCGAGACATATGCCGGCGATGCAAAGGATGCAGCGTCCGATCTGGCCTTCGATAAGATCGTGCAGAAGGCGGGCTTTGCGGGCAAATCCCCGGAGAAGCCGGACGATCTGAGCGAAGCGCTGGGCACGAAGGTGACCGGTGCCCGCACCGCCCTCTTCCCCGTCTGGTTCCTGACCTGGAGGCAGGGAAAGCGCGTCGCCTACTCGGTGGTCAACGGACAGACCGGCGCCATTCACACGGAGTTTCCGGTCTCCATGAGCCTCTATCTCCTGCTGTCTCTCCTTCTGGCCGTACCGCTCTTCCTTCTTCTCAACCTGTTCCTTACAGTCACGCCCTACACCACGCTGTTCCTCGCCGCCCTCCTGGGGACGGTCATGTTCGGCCTGCTCCTCCGGCAGCTGCGCAGGATCGCGGTCCGGGAACTGCACGAAGACGACAAGGGCTGGTTCGACACCCACGAGGATCAGCGGAGAGTCCGCCCCGAAAAGAAAAAGCAGTCTGCAGGAAATAAACCGCCCGCGCAGCAGAATGCGGACGCTTCCGCTGACCCGAAGCAGAAAAAGCCCGTCCCGGAAAAGCACGGTCCCGGCATCATGAAACGCCTGGGAAATCTGATCATACAGGCTACGGCTTTCCTTCTGTACGCTCTTTTCATGGCTCTCCTGGAGGCAGGGGGAGAGCTCTTCGAGCTGTTTTCTTCGAACGCCGGCCTGCTGCCGAAGGTGGCTTTTCCGGTCCTGGCAGTAGTCTTTCTGATCCTCTCCGTCCGCACGGTTCCTGTGATCATCCGCCTTCCGCGGAAGCATCTGGCCCTCGGCGCGCTCTGCGCGTTCGTCTCGGTGACCGCCGCGGCCGTCATCCATTTCGTGCATCCGGTGGACGATCTGTGGTACTACGGGGGGAGCGTCGGTTCTCTGGCGGGAGTCCTGATCGCGGTCTTCCTGCTGATCCATCACTACAACCTTCTGGTGACGGAGCCGGTCCCCTGGCTCTTCAACCGGGAAAATGAACCGGATCCGTCCCGGCCGCTTCCTGTGGAGGAACCTCCGCAGAAAAGCGCCCCGGGAAGAAGATTCCGCCGGACCCGGATCCTGGTCGCAGTGATCGCCGCGGCCGCCCTTCTCGTGGGGATCCTGCTGTCGGTGCTTCTGCCGAGACATTTCCGGCCCGGTCCCGAGGCCTCCCCGGGGCTGACGACCCTGGGCGCGCCTGCAGTAAGCGACCCGAAGACCGGCGCCGCGAATCCCGAAACCGGCTTCCGGACAGTCCTCATTGACGGCGAGGATCTCTTCTCCCCGGAGGAGGAAAGCCTCCTCCTTCAGGAAATGGAACCGGTCACCCGGTACGGCCACGCGGCTGTCGTCACCGGCTATGCCGGCAAGGGCACAAGCACCTCGGATTACGCCCGGTCCAGCTACCGGGAGCTCTTCGGCAGCGATTCCGGCACGCTCTTCCTCATCGACATGGGCAACCGCAACATCTGGATCTACAGTTACGGCTATAATTACAGGATCATTACAAAGGCCTACGCAAATATCATTACCGACAACATCTACCGCTACGCCACGCAGGGCGAGTATTACGCCAGCGCCTCAGAGGCCTTCGCACAGATCCGCACCCTGCTTGATGGCGGACGGATCGCGATGCCCATGAAGTACATCGGCAACGCCCTGACCGCTCTCATCCTGGGCTTCCTCATCACCTACCTCCGCCTGCTCTCCGGTACAGGCCTGAAGATGCCCCGCTCCTCCCGCTTCGTGATGGACACCCCGATCTCGGATGCGGTCGTTACGGGAATCGCAGCGGTACCCTATGCCACACGGGAGATCTACAGCCCGCCCTCCTCGGGAGGAGGCGGCAGCTCCGGCGGCGGGGGCGGAGGCGGCGGCCACGGCGGAGGAGG
>ONST01000102.1 GCA_900320575.1 uncultured Eubacteriales bacterium | reverse complement strand
CTGACCGACCGCGGCGCGATCGCACCGGGCTACCGCGCGGATATCGTGCTCCTGGACGATCTGAAGGAATTCCATGTATCAAAGGTCTGGATCGCCGGCGAGCTCTGCGCGGACGGAGGAAAGTACCTGCCGAAGATCACCTACACGGATATCGCACCGGTCGCAGGCAGCGTGCGTTTTGTCAATTTCTCGAAGGAACGGCTGAAAATGCATCTGAAGACCGGCCGCGTCAACGCCATCGGCATCCTTCCGGGCGGCGTGGTGACGGAGCGCAGCGTGGAGACGGTGCGGATCGATGAAGAGGGAGATTTCGTTTACGATCCGGAGAAGGACCTGGTGAAGGTGGCCGTCGTAGAACGCCATCACAATACCGGCTGCGTCGGCCTGGGGATCCTCAAAGGCTACGGGATCAAAGCCGGAGCGGTTGCGCTCTCGGTGGCGCACGATTCCCACAACATCGTCGCCGTCGGCATCAGCAATGAGGAGATCGAGGCGGCTGTGCTCGCGCTCCGGGAGCAGCAGGGCGGCATTGTTCTCGTGAAGGACGGCAGGGTGATCGCAGATATGCCGATGCCTATCGCCGGACTCATGAGCGACCACCGCGGAGAGTGGGTGGCGCAGAAGCTGGAAGACATCCACCGGAAAGCCTATGAAGAACTGGGGATCAGCGGAGGCGTAGAGCCGGTGATGACGCTCTGCTTCATGTCGCTGGCGGTCATTCCGGACATCAAGCTCACGGATATGGGGCTGGTGGACGTGCTCAACTTCCGGTTCCTGCCGCTGGAAGCGGAGTAAGACAGGATCAGAATACATCAGGAACACGGAACGTGCCGTTTTGTGCGGACGTTCCGTGTTTTTTATATGGAACGGGATCAAAATCGGGAGGCTGTGCGCGCTGCAGACAAAAATAACGCAAACGGTTGCGCCAGACGGACAGGAATACGCAAAAGGATATAGTGAAAATCACCAAAAACAGCGACTGAAAACTGGCTAAATTCACAGATTGACAGATGAAGCGGCGGGGTGTACATTAGATTCAAGACAACCGGTTGCGCAATCAAATACGAAGAACGCGCAAGCAGGTTGTCCGGAAACATAGAATTGGATGATTCAACAAGGGAGGAATACGATGAACAGAAAGTTAGTATCCGCGTTACTTGCAGGCGCGATGGTGACCGGTCTTCTGGCGGGCTGCGGCTCTTCCGGATCCGGCAGCACGGCTGCATCCACCGCTCCGGCGTCTGAAGCTGCAGCTTCTGAGGCGGCTCCGGCATCCGAGGCGGCTCCGGCCGACGTCGATTACGGCAGCGGCGATATCAAGGTCTGGGTGGCCGACAATGTCGTGGATTTCACGAATCAGCAGGTCGCCGCGTTCAAGGAAGCCAATCCACAGTTCGCAGGCTGGAACGTCAGCGTCGAGCCGGTCGGTGAAGGCGATGCCGCAGGCAACATGATCACGGACGTGGAAGCCGGCGCAGATATCTACGGTTTCGCGCAGGACCAGATCGCGCGTCTTGTTTCCGCAGGCGCTCTGGAAGAAGTCGCTCCGGAAAATGTCGAGGCGGTCAAGTCCCAGAACGACGCGGGCTCCGTCGGAGCAGCGACCGTCGGCGGCACCCTCTATGCGTATCCGCTGACCTCCGATAACGGCTATTTCCTGTACTACGACAAGAGCGTCGTCACCGATCCGTCCGATCTGGACCAGATCCTTGCCGACTGCGAAGCCGCAGGCAAGAACTTCTACATGGAGATCAACTCCGGCTGGTATCAGACCGCGTTCTTCTTCGGCACCGGCTGCAACCTGTCCTACGAGACGGACGACGCCGGCAACTTCACCTCCGCGAACGTGGACTACGCGTCTGACAAGGGCGTCGTCGCCATGAAGGAGATGATCCGCCTGCAGAGCTCCCCGGCCTTCCAGAACGGCTCCGCTGCCGGCGAGGCGACCAACCTGGCAGCCATCGTGGACGGCACCTGGGATTCCGCGACTGTTCAGGAGCTCTTCGGTGAGAACTACGCCTGTGCGAAGCTTCCGTCCTTCACCGGTTCCGACGGCCAGACCTATCAGATGTCCGGTTTCGGCGGATTCAAGCTTCTCGGCGTAAAGCCGCAGCAGGATGAGAACAAGCTGGCTGTCTGCGACGCCCTTGCCGCTTACCTGTCAGGCGAAGAAGTCCAGCTGGCCCGCTACGACGCTGTCGGCTGGGGCCCGTCCAACATGAACGCACAGCAGTCTGACGCCGTCAAGGCTGACGTGGCGCTGTCCGCTCTGGCAGAGCAGCTGCAGTACACCATTCCGCAGGGCCAGTATCCGGGAGATTACTGGAGCTTGGCGACCGGTCTCGGCGACGACGTCAGACAGGGCAATCTGACCACTGACAGCACCGATGAGGAGATCCTCGCGGTCCTGCAGACCTTCCAGGATACCTGCATTTCCTACGCAGGCTGATCTGGCACAGGGAATTGCGCTTCCTGACCCGGTCGGAAGGAGGGAAGCGCGGATATAGAAGTGAAAGAAATTAGGAGAGCCGGCAAAGGATGACCTTCCGCCGGCTCTTACTGACAGAAAATGGCCCGGATGAGCTTCCGGAGATCCATTTTCCGATGAAAAAAGGGGGCAGCAATGGCAAGGGTACATGGATCCAAGATCAAAAAACCGTGGACCAGGATCCTCGGCGAGAATCTGGCGGAGATCGGCGCCACCGTCGCCACCGGCGACTGGAAGACGAAGGTTTCCTGCCTGATCCTCGGCTTCGGCCCGATCATGCGGGGACAGGTCGCCAAAGGATTGATTTTTCTTCTTTTGGAGGTCGCATTTATTGCATATATGGCGGGCTTCGGCGCGGAATATCTCAGTAAGTTTTCCACACTGGGGACGGTCGCGACGCAGAAGGTCGGCAGAAAGACCGTTTACGGCGACAACTCGTTCCTGATCCTTCTGTTCGGCATTCTGACGATCATCATCATCGCGCTGTTCATCCTGGTATGGCGCATGAATCTCCGCGAGAACTACGTGGAAGAGAAACTGCTCAAAGAGGGGAAGCATCTTCCCGCCAACCGGAAATTCCTGGCTTCCTTCCTCGATGAGAACTTCGACAAGACGCTGCTGGCGCTCCCGTGCCTGGGCATCTTCGTTTTCACGGTCCTGCCGATCATCTTCATGATCTGCGTGGCCTTCACCAATTACGACAAGAACCATCAGTCGCCCACCAACCTCTTTACCTGGGTGGGGCTGGCGAACTTCAGGAGCCTGTTTTCTTTCGGTTCGAACGGCTTCGGCAGCACCTTCCTGACCGTCCTTCTGTGGACGCTGATCTGGGCGTTCTTTGCCACCTTCATCGACTATTTCCTGGGACTGGCTGTGGCGCTCCTGATCAACAAGAAGGGCATTAAGTTCAAGAAGCTCTGGAGGACGATCCTGGTCCTGACCATCGCGGTGCCGCAGTTCGTTTCCCTGCTTTATATTATGAAGATGTTCGGAAACGACGGCATCGTCAACGGCTATCTGATGAAGTGGGGATGGATCAGCTCTCCGATCCCGTTCTGGACGAATCCGACGCTGGCCAAAGTGATGATCGTCGTCATCAACATCTGGGTCGGCATTCCCTACATGATGCTGATCGCGACCGGACTGCTGATGAACATTCCGGAGGATCTGTACGAGAGCGCGCGCATGGACGGCGCCAACCCGGTGCAGATGTTCTTCAAGATCACGCTGCCGTACATGCTCTTCGTGACGGGACCGTTCCTGCTCACGTCCTTTACCGGAAACCTCAATAACTTCAATGTCATCTACCTGCTGACACAGGGCAGGCCGCAGTCCGTGAAGCTGACCGGAAACGCCGGCTACACCGACCTGCTGGTAACCTGGCTCTACAAGATGACTGTGAACGACACCAACTACAAGATGGCGGCGGTCATCGGCATCATGGTGTTCCTGGTCACGGCGGTGGTCTCCCTTGTGGTCTACAACATGCTGCCGTCTGTCAAGGATGAGGAGGGATTCCAGTAATGAAAGAGAAAAATACCGGCTCCATGTCCAGAAACAGGGCCATCAGCAATTTCTTCGCCTATATTGTGCTGGTCCTCATCAGCATTATCTGGCTGTTCCCGTTCTTCGGGCTCATTATGCAGAGCTTCCGCTCCTACAAGTCCGAATACGGCGGCATGGTGGACTATATCGTTCCGAAGCGGTTCTCGCTGGACAACTACCGCTTCCTGTTCACCAAAGAGACCAACTTTACCCAGTGGTATCTGAATACGGTCATCATCGCCGTCGCGGTGGCTATCCTGCAGACGATCATCGTCCTGTGCGTGAGCTATGCCCTGTCGCGGATGCGCTTTAAGGGCAGAGAGCTGCTGATGCGCTTCTGGCTGATCCTCGGCATGTTCCCGGGCTTCCTCACAATGATCTGCCTGTATTTCCTGCTCAAACAGCTCGGCCTGACGCAGGCCGGCGCGGTCCCGGGCCTGATCCTGGTCAATGTCGCCAGCTGCGGCATGGGCTACTACGTCTGCAAGGGCTATTTCGACACGATCCCCAAGGCGCTGGATGAGGCGGCGCGCATCGACGGCGCGACGAGAGCTCAGATCTTCATTCAGATGATCATCCCGCTCTCCAAACCGATCGTCATCTATACGGCGCTGGTCGCCTTCATGGCTCCCTGGTGCGATTATATCTTCGCCTCCTACGTCGCCTTCGGCCACGACAAGAGCTACAACGTCGCGGTCGCCATGACCCGCTGGGTCTGGACCAACGACTATCAGGGATATTTCACACGGTTCTGCGCAGGCGGGATCCTGGTCGCGGTCCCGGTCACGATCCTCTTCATGTGCCTGCAGAAGTACTATGTGGAAGGTGTTACCGGAGGCGCTGTGAAGGGCTGATGCCCGAAAAGAGGCGGTGAAGCATGCCGGATAAAATGACTATTGACGATATCGCGGAGGCACTGGGGGTATCCAAGACCACCGTGTCCCGCGCGATCTCCGGCAAGGGCCGGATCAGTGCCGCGACGACGGCGCGGATCCGGGACTATATCGAACAGCATAATTATAAGCCGAACGTGGTCGCCCGGGGCCTCGCCCAGCAGCGCACCTACAATATCGGGGTCGTATGTCCGATGGACTACGAGATCTTCGACCTGCCGTTCTTTCACCGGTGCCTGCACGGCATCAGCGAGGTGACGGCGGCCGCAGGCTATGATATCCTGCTCTCCATGCTGGAAGCGCAGGGACACCGGAACCTGCAGCGGATCGTGGAGCACCGGAAGGTGGACGGGGTGGTCCTCACGCGGACCCTCCTGCACGATCCGGTCGCGGAATATCTGAAGAGATCCGGACTTCCGTTCGTGGTGATCGGCAGCAGCCCGGACCCGGAACTCGTGCAGATCGACAATGACCACCGGAACGCCTGCTGCGAGCTGACCTCCATTCTCCTGGGAAAGGGGATGCGAAAACTGGCGCTTGTGGGCAAGGACGATCATCAGATCATTACTGAAACGCGCAGAAAGGGATTCGAGGCGGCCTTTGTCCGGGCCGGCCTTACAGCGGATCCGGCTCTTATCTATCTGCGCGCGGACAACGAACACGCGGTACTGACGATCCTGGAGGACGCGCTGGCAAGAGGCGCGGAAGGCATCGTCTGCATGGATGAGCGGATCGCCACCATGATGCTGGCGGCCTGCAGAGAGAAGGGCGTGCGGGTGCCGGAGGACGTGCGTCTTGCGTCCTTCTACAACAGCCAGGCGCTGGACCACAGCTCGCCGGCCATTACGGCGGTGGATGTGGACGACCGGAAGATCGGCTTCACGGCTGCCCGGACGCTCCTGGAGCTGATCGAGGGGAGGGAACCGGGAAGCCAGTTCCTGAAAAACTACAAGATCATTCTGCGGGAGAGCACAATGTAACAACGGTTCCGCCAGGGGCAGCAGTCCTGCACCTGGCGGTTTTCCTCTGCATGAATAAAAAAATGACTGCATGGAGTGCGGCGGCCCTGCGGGAAAGCCGGGCGGAGAGGAGGAGAAAGTGAAAAGGAACAGGATCTGCCGGGGAACGGCATTTCTGCTTGCTGCGGTCCTGCTTGCCGGCTGCGGAAAAGGGGGAAAACAGGAGCCGGAACCGGCTGCGTCTGCGGCTTCCGGGCCGGTGAGCGTTTCCGAAGCGGTTCCGGCGGAGGAAGCACAGGTTTCCGGGACAGAACAGATGAAGGAGCTGAACGCGTCTCTTGTTCCCGTAGAACCGGCAGACGGATACGGATCGGCCTACGAGGTCTTCGTCTATTCCTTCAGCGACAGCGACGGAGACGGGATCGGAGATCTGAAGGG
>ONST01000195.1 GCA_900320575.1 uncultured Eubacteriales bacterium | reverse complement strand
TCGTCTTCCTTCGGCTCTGCCTTTACGGCCTTCTTCGCCTTCGCGCTCCTGGCCTTGGCTTCTTCCTTCGCCTTCAGCTCCGCCTCTTTGTCATCCGCTGCCTTCTCAAGGGCCAGGGTCGCCGCGGTCAGGATCTTCGCCGCCGCGTAGTCACTGTCCGTGGATTCCACGACGGTCCAGGGCGCGTAGGACTTATCCGTGCCGATCAGCAGCCGGTCGTAGGCGTCCAGCCACTCGTCATACTGCTTGTTCTGCTTCCAGTCCCGGTCGGTGACGCGCCACTTCGTGACCTTGTCCGCCTCCAGCTTCCGGAAGCGCTTCGCCTGCTCCTTCTTTGAAATATGAAGGAAGAACTTCAGGATCAGGTTGCCGCCGGTGGCCAGCTGTTCCTCGAAGCTGGTGATCTCCTCCAGCGCGTCCTCCTTCTCCTCGTAGAGAGCGCGCTCATACCAGCTCTGATCGAAAATATGGATGCGGCCGCTGGCCGGCGTCCGTGTCCAGAACCGCCACATGAAGGGGCGCATCGCCTCGTCTTCGTTCGGGTCTCCGATGGTGAAGACCTTGAATCCGCGCGGATCCAGGGCCCGGATGAACCGCCCGATCAGGGTTCCCTTTCCGGAGGCTCCCCAGCCCTCGAAGAGGATCACCACCGGGATCCCCAGGGCCTTGCACCTTCGCTGCGCCAGAGCCAGTCTCGGCTCCATCTCTTCCCGCACTGCCTTAAATTCTTTTTTGGAAATCTTCTTTTCCAGGTTGATTTTGTCCAGCATACTGATCCTTTCTGCAGCGGTCCTATCTTCCACGTTCCTCCGCCGCGCCCGTTAGATTCAGTATACACATTTTCTGACAGTTCCGCAAGATTTCATGCCGGATTCTGAACAGATTCGCCGGATGAAACACATAAAAAAACTGCTTGCATCCAGACGCCCCCTGTGCTAGAATACCTTTTGGACGGTTAGCTCAACGGGAGAGCACTCGCTTCACGTGTGAGGGGTTGCAGGTTCGAACCCTGTACCGTCCATTTTTTATGCCCCGAGATAAAATAAGGATGGGAGCCGCCGGCTGCGGTTTCCATCCTTTTTCTTATTAAATATGATCCGTCCGCCACCTTCTCCGCCTGCGGGCCGCCGCTCTCCGCTCGACCGCCGAGTTCCAGCCGTCAAAGCGGAAGACCATTCCGTAACGGAACACAAAGACATACAGGATCCCGGCCATGAGAAACGCTGCGAGCACATCGAGCAGGGAATGCTGCTTGATGAACATGGTAGAGAGAATAATGAGCGCGCCCCAGACGGTCCACATAAGCCGCAGGCGAAGACCTTTGAGCTCTTTTGCGCGGCTCTTCCAGATCATCACAAGGATCGCCAGTGTGTTGAACACGTGAATGCTCGGGGAGACATTGGTCGGGGTGTCCACCATCCAGAGAAGCCCGATCAGTTTTGTAAAGACATTTTCTCTGGGCAGAATAAAGGGCCGCAGGAACTGCATATTTGGGAACAGCGTGGAGACCAGCAGGAATACGGTCATCCCGGTCATGAGGAAGGTGACCGCCCGGTCGTACATCTCCCGGTCATATTTCAGAAGCAGCAGTACGCCCAGCGGAACGAAGGCGAACCAGCTGACATAGGGGAGCACGAATTCCTCCACAAAGGGGATCTTCCGGTCCAGCGCCAGCTCGATCACCTGATAGCTGCTCCGCGGAAGAGCCTCCACCAGGCGGAACCACAGCAGATATACCGCTGTATAGAGAGCCATCGGGCGGAGCGCCGTCTTTTCATTTCCAGTCATCATCGTATGTCTGATCCTCCAAAATCAATTACGCCTGTTCCGTGCCTGCGCTCCCGCAGGCTCCGCACATCTGCTTTAATGCCTGACCTTGAATTCATATTCATGTTCCACGGGATCGATCCGCTTCTCTTCTACCTGATCGATCTCGATATAGCGCTGCGCGCGCAGCTGCTGCATCATCAGCTCCAGCTGTTCCGGCGTGCCCTGCAGTTCCATTTCCACCCGCTCGTCCATGCAGTTCCGCACATAGCCGGTGACGCCCAGCGACTGGGCGATCCAGGCGGCCCGGTAGCGGAAGCCGACGCCCTGTACGCGTCCGCTGACCAGCATGTATTTCCGGATGAGCTTCGTCATATCGCGCTCCTTCTCTGTGTCCCGCGTCCGTTCAGAGGCGTCCTTTCCCGGCAGAAACCCTTCGAAGATGAAACAGTCAAAATCCTTCCGGGCCTCCGCAAGTGCCTCAGGGCTGTTCACCGTCCATGAGACCGCCGGCATATGAAAGAGCTGCCGGAAGACCTGGAAACGGAGCAGATGCGCATGATGCACGTCGTAGGCGATGAAATCCGGCCTCGTAAGAAAATTGAACATGCAGCAGCTCAAAGGGAACCCGATCAGCTTCCGCGGCCAGGGAAGGCTTCGGAACTGCTCGGACAGCTGCCCCCGGAGGGTCTCCGGCCGGTTCTTCCGGAACCAGATCAGGCATTTCGGATTGAAGGACTCCACGCAGTACAGACCCTCGTAGGAATCCAGCTCGTCCGCCGCATGGGCAGCGATCCGTTCCGCGCTCTTCATATCATCGGCCTTGATCTCCACGATGACCGGCACCTTTCCGCCGATCAGCTGCAGGGCTTCGTGAAAGGTCGGGATGTGCTCCTCCGAGTGCAGGAGCATCAGGTCCCGAAGATCCCGCCAGCGGGTCTTTTCGACGGTCAGATCAAAGCCCGTCATCCGCTTAAGGGACGCGTCATGGGAGATCACCAGCTCCTCGTCCGCCGTCTCCCGCACGTCAAGCTCGATGCCGAAGCCGCGCTCTGCGGCCAGTGCGAAGGCGGACAGCGTATTCTCCGGAGAAGGACCGCTGTTGTCGTGCAGCCCGCGGTGTGCGATATACCAGGGATAGAACGCTTCCATCCGCTTCCGCCGCGGCGTCCCCGGATTGATGAGGATCAGCCACAGCGCGGTGATCAGAAACACCGCCAGTACCGCCCAGTATGCCACCGTAAGACACCCTCCCGTGCACCTTTTCCATTGAACCGAACCTATTATAGCGCGAATTCCGCGAAAGAAAAGATGAAACATCCTTAAACTTTCCTTATTTGAGAGCGGTTTCCTTATCAAAAATGACAGCCCGCAGGACTCTCTCCGCAGAAAATTCCAGAGAATTTTCAAAAACCGCTTGCTATCCGGGAAAGACTGTGCTATTATAATCTTCGCTGCGGAACGTTAGCTCAGCTGGGAGAGCATTCGCTTGACGTGTGAAAGGTCATAGGTTCGAGCCCTATACGTTCCACTTAAAAAAAGCCATGTACATCGCGTACATGGCTTTTTTCTTTGCCTGCGGCCTCTTCGTTACGAAGAGACCGCAAGTCCGGTATAAAGCTGCCAGTATTTGCCCTTCATGTCCATCAGCTGCTCGTGTGTGCCGCGCTCGATGATGCGGCCCTGCTCCAGCACCATGATGCAGTCCGAATTACGGACGGTGGAGAGCCGGTGGGCGATGACGAAGGTGGTCCGTCCCCGCATGAGGTTGTCCATGCCCTCCTGCACGATCTTCTCGGTGCGGGAGTCGATGGAGGAGGTCGCCTCGTCGAGGATCAGCACCGGCGGATCGGCGATCGCCGCCCGGGCGATGGCCAGCAGCTGCCGCTGCCCCTGGGAGAGGTTGGAGCCGTCCCCGTGGAGCATCGTATTGTAGCCGTCCGGGAGACGGCGGATGAAGCCGTCCGCGTTGGCGAGCCGCGCCGCCGCGTAGACCTCCTCGTCCGTGGCATCGAGCTTCCCGTAGCGGATGTTGTCCATGACCGTGGCGGTGAAGAGATGCGTCTCCTGCAGCACGATCCCCAGCGACCGCCGGAGATCCGCTTTTTTGATCTTGTTGACGTTGATGCCGTCGTAGCGGATCTTGCCGTCCTGGATATCGTAGAAGCGGTTGATCAGATTGGTGATCGTGGTCTTGCCGGCGCCGGTGGAGCCGACGAAGGCGATCTTCTGCCCCGGCTTCGCGTAAAGGCGGATGTCGTGCAGCACCATTTTCTCCGGGACATAGCCGAAATCGACGCCGTCCATCACGATATCCCCGGCAAGCTTCTGATAGGTCGTGGTATCGTCCGCCTTATGATAGTGCTTCCAGGCCCACGTGCCGGTGCGCGCCTCCGACTCGGTGACCGTCCCGTCCGCGCCGATCCTGGCGTCCACCAGCGTGACATAGCCCTCGTCGGTCTCCGGCTGCTCGTCGAGCAGCGAGAAAATGCGGTCCGCGCCGGCCAGCGCCATGACGCAGGAATTCAGCTGCATGCTGATCTGGTTGATCGGCATGTTGAAATTGCGGTTGAACTGCAGGAAGCTAGCGAGCTTTCCGATCGTCAGTCCCCCGAAACCGCTGATCGCCATCGCGCCGCCCGCGATCGCGCAGATCACGTAGCTCAGGTGGCCGAGCTGCGCGTTCACCGGGCCCAGCACATTGGCGAATTTGTTGGCGTTGTTCGCGCTTTCGAAGAGCTGATCATTGAGTTCATTGAAGCGCTCGAGGGACTCCTCCTCATGGCAGAAGACCTTGACGACCTTCTGGCCGGCCATCATTTCCTCGATGTAGCCGTTCACCTCACCGAGGGCCTTCTGCTGCCGCACGAAATAGCTTCCGCTCAGAGAAGCGATCTTTCCGCTGGCAAAAAGCATGACGCCGGTCATCACAAAGGTGATCAGGGTCAGCGGAAGGCTCAGCGTGAACATGCTGATCACGACGCTGACGATGGTGATCAGGGAGTTCAGGAACTGGGGCATCGACTGGGAGATCATCTGCCGCAGGGTGTCGATGTCGTTGGTGTACATCGACATGATATCGCCGCGGCTGTTCGCGTCGAAGTAGCGGACCGGAAGGCCCTGCATGTGCCGGAACATCTCGATCCGCAGATCGCGCAGTGTTCCCTGGCTCACGTAGATCATGATGCGGTTCTGCACATAGGAGGCCGCGATCCCGACCGCGTAAAAAAGCGCCACTTTGCCGATCGCCCGGAGAAGCGGGCCGAAATCCCGGCTTCCGCTGGTAAGCATCGGCGTGATATAGCCGTCGATCAGCGTCCGGGTGAACAGCGTCCCCTGCACGCTGGCAAAGACGCTCGTGAAGATGCAGACCACGACCACCAGCATCAGCGCGCCGTAGCGCGAAAAGACGTAGGCCATGAGGCGTTTGAAGATCGCGGGGGCATTTTCCACGCGGACCTTTACGCCGCGGGGCACCCGGCCGTTCGGCTGCTTGGGGACATTTTTCTTATCCAGTGCATCGATTTTTTCCTTTGCCATCTGCATCTCACCTCCTCTCCTCTTTCTGATCCAAAGCAAGGCGTCCCGCAGCTTCTCCCGCTTCCCGGACCGCGCCTGCGTGAAGGTCGAAATCTCCGCCGCCGCTCATCTGCGTGTGGTAGACCTCCTGATAGATCTGATTGTGCTTCAGCAGATTCTCCGGCGTATCGAAGCCGTCGATGCGCCCGTTGTCCATGACGATGACCCGGTCCGCATTCTCCACCGAGGAAATGCGCTGCGCGATGATCAGCTTCGTCATGCCCGGCGCCGCCTCTTTCAGCGCGGCGCGGATCCGCGCGTCCGTGGCCGTATCCACCGCGGAGGTGGAGTCGTCGAGGATCAGGATCTTCGGATTCGCCAGCAGCGCGCGGGCAATGCACAGCCGCTGCTTCTGGCCGCCGGAGACGTTGGTGCCTCCCTGGGAAATGACGGTCTCGTACCCGTCCGGGAACTGCGTGATAAATTCGTCCGCGCAGGCCATCTCACAGGCTTTTCTGCACTCCTCTTCCGTCGCGTCCTTATTGCCCCAGCGCAGGTTCTCGAGGATCGTCCCGGAAAAGAGCACATTTTTCTGCAGGACCACCGACACCTGGCGGCGCAGGACTTCCATATCGTAATCCCGCACGTCGTGTCCGCCGACCCGCACCGTGCCCGCCGTGGCTTCGTAGAGCCGGGAGATCAGGTTGACGAGCGAAGTCTTGGCGGAACCGGTGCCGCCGATGATGCCGACGGTCTCGCCGGACCGGATGTGGAGATCCACGTCTTTGAGCACCATCTCCCGGCTGTCCGAGCTGTAGGAGAAATCCACGTCGTCGAAATCAATGCTGCCGTCCGGGACTTCTCCGACCGGCTGCTCCGGATTCCGGAGCGTGCTCTCCTCTGTCAGCACCTCGGCGATCCGCTTCGCGGAGGCCGTGGACATGGAGACCATGACGAAGATAAAGGACACCATCATGAGGCTGGAGAGGATGTTCAGGCAGTAGGTGAGCAGAGACATCAGCTCGCCGGTCGTGAGCTCCGACGAGACCACCATGTGCGCGCCGATCCAGGAGATCAGCAGGATGCACGTGTAGACGGTCGCCATCATCGTGGGCATGAGCATGATCATGTTCTTTTCCGCCTGCACGAAGAGCCGGTAGATGTTCTCCGCCGCCTTCGTGAACTTGTCTTTCTCGTACTCCTCCCGGACGTAAGCCTTGACGACGCGGATAGAGGCGACGTTTTCCTCCACGCTCTCGTTGAGCGCGTCGTACTTCCGGAAGACCTGCTGGAAGAACTTCGTCACGCGGCCCATCAGGAAGAACATCACAATGGAGAGGAAGATCACAGCCGCCAGATAGATCGAGGCGATCCGCGCGTTGATCAGGAACGCCATGATCATCGCCGTGATCATCGAGATCGGGGCGCGGACGAACATCCGCAGCATCATCTGGTAGGCGTTCTGGATATTGGTCACGTCCGTGGTCAGACGCGTGACCAGGCCGGATGACGAGTACTTGTCGATGTTCGCGAAGGAATAGGTCTGGATCCGCTCGTACATGGCCCTGCGCAGATTCCGCGCGAAGCCGGCGGAAGCCAGCGCCCCGTATTTTCCGCCCAGGACACCGGTCAGAAGGCCGGCCAGGGCCAAAAGCACCATGGCTCCCCCGACGACCAGGATATGGTGCATGTCTCCCTTCTGCACGCCGTTGTCGATAATGGACGCCATGAGCAGCGGGATCAGGGTCTCCACGACGACCTCGAGGACCATCATGATAGGCGTAAGGATCGACGGCCGCTTGAACTCGCGGACTTCCCGCCCCAGAATACGAATTGTTTCCATGGAAAAACCTCTCTTAAAAACAGTCCCGCAGTCAGATTATGGCTTTGCGGGACCGGATCACTGTATGTTCCCTATTATAACGTTTCCGTTTTTCCGTGTCTACCCATGCTTCGGAGCTTTTCGTTTCCTTATTTGACACGGAAATCGGTTTGATGTATGATGGAAAAGTTAAATTTTCAGATGATCTCAATGTCCATGTGGAAGAGGAGGAAACATGAGCCTGATACTGCCTGAACATTACCATCCCCATATGACGGTCCGCGAGACCCAGGGAGCCATCAAGTACATCCGCGATACCTTTCAGAAGGAATTCGGCCGGGAAATGAACCTGGAACGCATCTCCGCTCCTCTGTTCGTCCCGAAAAGCTCCGGCTTCAACGACAACCTGAACGGCATCGAGCGGCCGGTCGCCTTCGATATGGCTGATATCCCCGGAGAGACCTACGAGGTGGTGCAGTCGCTCGCCAAGTGGAAGCGCTTCGCGCTGATGCGCTACGGCTTCGAGCCCGGCGAAGGCCTCTACACGAATATGAACGCGATCCGCAGGGACGAGGAGCTGGATAACCTGCACTCCTCCTACGTGGACCAGTGGGACTGGGAGATGGTCATCACCAAGGAGCAGCGCACCGAACAGACTCTGAAATCTGTGGTGCGGACGATCTTCAAGATCATCAAGCACATGGAGCATGAGGTCTGGTACAAGTATCCGGACGCGTTCTACCATCTGCCGGACACCATCACCTTCATCACTTCCGAAGAACTGGAAGCGCGCTGGCCGGACAAGACCCGCCACGAGCGGGAGAACCTGATCGCGAAGGAATGCGGCGCCGTCTTCATCATGCGCATCGGCTGGCCGCTCGCGGACGGAAAGCCCCACGACGGCCGGGCGCCGGACTACGACGACTGGAACCTGAACGGCGATATCATGTTCTGGTTCGAACCGCTCTCGTGCGCGCTCGAGATCTCCAGCATGGGCATCCGCGTGGACGAGGTCTCGATGCGGGAACAGCTGGCGGCGGCTGGCTGCCTCGACCGGATGAAGCTTCCCTATCACAAGATGCTGCTCCGCGGCGTCCTCCCCTATACGATCGGCGGCGGCATCGGCCAGTCCCGGCTGTGCATGCTGCTTCTGGGACGGGCCCATGTCGGCGAGGTCCAGGCTTCGGTATGGCCGGAGGAGATGCGGGCTGCATGCGAAGATCACAACATCATGCTTCTGTGATGAACAGACCGAAAAAGAAAGCTCTGCTGCGGAAAACCTTCCGCGCAGAGCTTTCTTTTTTCGTTCTGTTCCGCAATATTGCTGCCCGGGACGCGGCTTCTCCCGTCAGGAGTCCTGTTCCCAGGCTTCCCGGCTGCTGACGATCAGGTCCACGACCCGGTCGTAGCTCTCCCGGCCCTCCGTCTGCCCGTGGGCCTTCAGGTAGGAGTCATTGAACTGGTTCGAGGCCTCCTGCACCTTTCCCTTATGCCGCTGCCAGAAGGCCATATTCCAGGCAAGATCGCCGCTGACGGCCGGATCGAGTCCCACAGCCAGTTCATACCAGGCGTCATAATCCCGCTTATAGAGCTCATTTCCGCAGTAGATCCACCCGAGCAGCGCCCCGCTGTAGCGGATGTCCGCGTCCGCGCTCTTCATACAGTTGAGAAAGGCCGTGAAATTCGCTTCATTTTCCGGAAGCACGCCTTTGACGTGGGAGAGCTCGTGGCTCATCGTGAAGGCGAAATTATAGGGCGCCATATCCCGGTTGTAGTTGGCTTCCCGGGTGTAGGCGGAATAAATGCCCGCAAGATCCGTGTAGGACATCACAAAGGACAGGGCCACTCCCTTCGGCCGCGGGCACCAGCCCGCAAGCATCGGATACTCCTCTCCCAGGGCCTCCATCTCCCGGGCGATCCGTCCGCGAAGATCCGCCTCCGGCAACATCAGTCCCCTCTCATCGCGGGAAACGGACGGCGCTAGCGCATTGCAGGTCCCGGCCAGCTCCGTACAGACGAGGAGCAGCTCCTCCGTCGAATAACTGCCCGCCCCGAAACCGCAGCGCGCAGAAAACGGCGTACAGTAAAAATAGACGTCCTCACCCGCCTCAAAGAGCAGGAAAATGACCGAAGCCAGCAGCGCCGCCCGGCCAAGGCCCTTCCGGAGGAACGCGCCCGTCCCTTCCGTTTTCCGAATGGCGCGGACGGCCAGATGGACCAGAAAGGAGAGAACGCCCGCGAGGATCAGGACGATCAGAAGCTCAACGGCGGAAAACGGAACAAGATCAAAAAGCCTTCCGAGTGTATTCACCCAGAAGGCGTTTGTCCTTTGTGCATAGGCGTCCGCAAAACCCGGGATGCGTCTTGCGCCGATCCTTAAGGTCAGCGCAAGCACGCACACAGAACCTGCGGTCAACAGGCGTTTCATCGGTCACAGATCCAGCTCATCGTCATCATCGTCGTCGGAGAAGCGGGAAGAGACACTGCCGCTCTTTCCGCGGGGGATCGCGTGAAGAAGTTCTTCGTCCTCGTCGTATTCGTCCTCAAAATCGCGGTCGTAGCCGAAGGCACTGTAGGTCTCCGGCTTTTCTTCCTCGCCGTATTCCTCGTAGTCGTCCTCCTCGTCTTCTTCCTCTTCCTCGTCCGCTTCCTTTTCCTCCGTCTCGTTCAGATGGAAGAACTTCAGCAGGCGCTCCTTCCAGCCCATGGCCTTTTCGCTGTTCCGGGCCTTCCGGGCTGCCCGGCGGCGCTCATATTCGTCGTCCTCTTCCCCAAGGTCGTCCGTGTCAAAGTCTTCGCCGTCCTCTTCGCCGTACTCCCCGGAATCCTCCGCTTCAGATGCTTCGTCGTAGTCGTCGTACTCCTCGAATTCCTCTTCTTCGGATTCCTCGTCATAGTCGTCATACTCCTCGAAATCTTCTTCGGACTCCTCGTCGTAGTCGTCGTACTCCTCGA
>ONST01000205.1 GCA_900320575.1 uncultured Eubacteriales bacterium | reverse complement strand
GCGACGTAGACCTCGCAGCCGAGGATCGGCTTGATCCCCTGCGCCAGGCATTCCTTATAAAAATCGATGCACCCATACATAACGCCGTGATCAGTGATCGCGGCGCTCTTCATGCCCAGGTTTTTCACCTGGGCCACATATTCTTTTATCTTATTGGACCCATCGAGCAGCGAGTACTCGGTGTGGACGTGCAGATGGGTAAACGCCATATGGCCTTCCTCCTGCGGATGTTCCGTTTTTTACTTTTTCTTCTTCGTGGTGAGGAACTGGAACAGCATCCCGGCCAGGAACAGCACGCCGCCCACGGTCAGCACGCAGATCATATTCGTCTTCGCGTCCGGGATGTGCACCTTGCTGAACAGCAGCGTCGAGAACACATAGCCGCCGGTAAGCGCGGAGGAAATGATCAGCAGCGGGCGGTAGACGATCATGGTCAGCACCGCGAAGACCGCGCCGATGATGCCGGCGATCACCCACTCGATGACCACGCGGTCAATGCCGGCGTACTCATGGACGAAGGTGAAGGCCACAAAGGCCGCCGCGAAGAGGATCAGCACGAAAATGCCGCCCTTGTAGAAGAACCAGGCCAGCACCGCAAGGCCGACCGCCAGCACCGCCGGGATCACCAGCGTCCAGACGAACGGCAGCTTCAGCGCGGAGGCGATGCCGTAGCCCGCCACGGCTCCGATGAACAGCCCCACGAGGGTGCTGAAGACCCGCATGGCCTTATAGCCGAAAAATGCAAATACCAGTGCGAGGATCAGGACTGCCACTGCTCCCGCAATGCCCGCGATCTCATTGGGAAGAAACCGCTCAATGAACTGAATCAGCTCGTTTACTGCCTTCATACCTGCTCCTCCTTTGCCACAATACTCCCTTTCCGGAGCTCCACCCGCTTTGCGCGGTACAGATGCCCCACCGCTCTCTTAAAGGCGGCCTTGCTCAGCCCGAACGCCTCGCGGATCACCTCCGGATCCGCCTTGTCATCAAAGGGCAGCGTTCCGGAATAATCCGCACGGATCGTCTCCAGCACCGCCTCCGCGTCTTCATCGATCTGCAGATAGGCCTTCTCCCGGGCGGAAAGATCCAGCTTGCCGTCCTCATGTACCCGGGTCACCCGGACATGCAGCTTCTGCCCCACTTCATAGGACGCCTGGGCTTCCTTCTTCGGGATGAGGCCGGAGTACTGTCCGTCCACTGCCACGAAGACGCCGAAGTTCCCGGAGATCTCGTAGACCTCCCCCTCCGCCTCGTCGCCCGCCTGATAGGGCGCGCGCTTCTTCAGGTAGGGGTAGAGCTTCATGGTCGCGGCGAGACGTCCGCTCTTATCCACGTAGAGGGCCGCGAGGACCTCCTCGCCGGGCTTCACCCTGCGGGTCTGCTCCCGGTAGGGAAGCAGAAGATCCCGCTCCAGTCCGAAATCGAGAAAGGCGCCTACATTGTTCGCCACGGAGACGACCGTCAGCCGCCCGACCTCCCCCAGAAGCAGCTTCGGGGCATGGACGGTGGCGATCAGGCGGTCGCTGGAATCCCGGTACAGGAACACTTCGAGCGGATCACCCTTTTTTGTCCCCTCCGGGACCTGCTTTTTCGGGAGGAGCACCCGCTCCTTCTCTCCCGCGGACAGGGATTCGGCCAGATAGACGCCGAAGTCCTCCGTTTTCACTACTGTCAGCTTCTGAAGCTTTCCCAGTTCCAGCATAGATCCCCTTGTTTACTCCCGGTCCTGATCCGGCCGCAGCCGGAATAATTTTCTGCCATATCCGCGGAATGCTTAGGCAGCGCTCCCGCAGTCTTTTATTTTACAGCAAGTTACGGAAAATGGCAACTGAGGAAGCGCCTTACTCCCGGCTTTCTCCCTCGAACAGCACGACCGCGGACGGTGCGCCGTCCGCATTCCGGAGGATCACGCCGAAGCGGTCCTGTTCCCGGAAGATCACAGGCGTCAGCACCTCTCCCTCCATGGTCTGGCGGCGGTATTCCACGAAGATCTTTCTGACAGACATCTCATCAGGAAGCTCGTGCAGGGAAAGATTGACGTACTGCGCGTTGTTCAGATGGCCGTTCGTGTCCAGCATCTCCCTGCGGACGACGACGGGCGTCCGCTCCTCCCCTTCCGTCTGCG
>ONST01000100.1 GCA_900320575.1 uncultured Eubacteriales bacterium | reverse complement strand
GAAAACCGTTCAGAAAAATCCAAAACTCGCTTCGCTCAGACAGTTGGATTTTTCTTTCACAAGGCCTCGTTTTCGCAGTGAAAGCTGCTCTAACGCCTTGTGCAGATTGTTTGCTTATTACAGGCAGACGGGTCCGGCAGAAACCTCCGCTGCAAATGCTCCATCCACAATACAGACAACACATCTGAAGAAAAACGGATCATAACTGCAATCGCGTCATCCTTCTTGCATTCAGCGAATTTCATTCGCCCGCGTATAGAACTGGCAGTAGATCCCCTGCCGGTCCATCAGCTCCGCGTGCGTGCCCTCCTCAACGATCCCGTCCTCGGTCAGCACCAGGATCCGGTCCGAATGTACGATGCTCGAGAGCCGGTGGGCAATCGTCAGCGTCGTCCGTCCCTTCGAGAGCTCTGCCAGGGATTTCGCGACCTCGTACTCGCTCTCGTTGTCGAGGGCCGAGGTCGCCTCGTCGAGAATGATGATCGGCGGATTCTTCAGGAAAATGCGTGCGATGGAGATCCGCTGCTTCTGGCCTCCCGAGAGCTTCACGCCCCGCTCGCCGATATAGGTATCATAGCCGTCGCGCAGTTCCCGGATAAAGGCGTCTGCGCCGGCCCGCACCGCCGCTTCGATCACTTCCTCCCGGGACGCGTCAGGCCTGCCGTAGGCGATATTTTCATAGACGGTGCCCGAGAAGAGGTACACGTCCTGCTGGACCATGCCGATGCTGCTGCGCAGGCTCTTCAGCGTATAGCGGTGGATATCGGTGCCGTCCAGCGTGATCACACCGCCGGAGACGTCGTAGAACCGCGGGATCAGGTTGCACAGCGTGGTCTTTCCGCCGCCGGAGGGGCCGACGATGGCCACCTTCTCGCCCGCGTGGATCTGAAGATTCAGGTTCCGGAAGACGATATTGTGGTCGTCCGGGTAGGCGAAGCTCACATTTTCAAAATGGATCTCGCCCTGCGGATCCTGAAGCTCCACCGCGCCCGGCTCGTCGAAGATCTCGATATCGGCGTCCATGATCCCAAGGAAGCGCTCGATGCCGGTCATGCCCTGCATGAACTGCTCGGCGAACTCGATGATCCGCCGGATCGTCGCGATCAATGTTCCCACATATAAAATATAGGCCACCAGATCTCCGGGCCGGATCCAGCCCTTCACGAGGAAGCCGCCGCCGCCGAGGATCACCGCCATGTACATGACGCCCTCGAAGGCCCGCACCGTGATATGGAACTGCGCCATGTAGCGGTAGGAATCCTTCTTGCTGTCAAAGAACAGCTGATTGTCCTTTGCGAACTTCTCCGCCTCGATCTCCTCGTTGGTGAAGGTCTTGACCACCTTCTGCCCCAGCAGGCTGTCCTCGATGCGGGCGTTCAGCTCGCCGGTCAGGTGCCTTCTTCTGGAAAATGCCCGCCGCATCCGCCGGTTGATCTTCCAGGAGATCCAGATCATGAAGGGCAGGACCGCGAAGACCACCACCGTCAGAGGCAGATTGATCCGCGCAAGCAGCGTGAAGGAGACCACGAACTTGATCCCCGCGATGAAGAATTCCTCCGGGCAGTGATGGGCGAACTCCGTGACCTCGAAGAGGTCGCTGGTGATCCGGCCCATGATCTGTCCCACCTTGGTATTGTTGAAATAAGTGTCGGACAGCTTCAGCAGGTGATTGTAGGCGTCCCGGCGCATGTCCGTTTCCATGTAGGTGCCCATCACGTGGCCCTGGAAGGCCATGAAATAGGCTGCCGCCGTGTCGATCAGCCGCAGGACCAGATAGAGGCCCGCCAGCCGTAAAATGACCGTGCCCGTAAGAAGCGACGCGTCGGTCAGGGCCGTGTTCGTCAGATAGCGCACGATCATCGGCAGCACCAGCTCCGCCAGCGTCGTCAGCGCCGCGCAGAACAGGTCGAAGACCATGACTCCGATATAAGGTTTATAGTAAGGTGCGAACCGTCGGAGCAGCTCGCGGACCGGATACTGCCGGTCTGTATTTTCCGTATTTGCCATAAAGTTCTCCCGCAGACTCTCAATATAGCAGAAACCGTTCCGTTCGGCAAGGTTCTGCCGCGAAGAAGCGCTGGCCGCGGGCAGATAACATCTCCTTCTCTTGCGCGTCCGGAGTCCGGATCCGCCCCTTATTTCAGGCGGCGCCTGCTCCCCGGGGGGATGCTTACGCGTAGCTGTGGATCCCCGGCAGGAAGGTATTGACTCCGATGTAGGTAAAGAGCACGCAGATGAAGCCGACCACCGCAAAGATCGCGGCCGCGCGCCCTCTCCAGCCCCTGCGGATCCGCAGGTGCAGGTAGATCGCGTAAATGATCCAGGTAACGAGAGACCAGGTCTCCTTGGGATCCCAGGACCAGTAGCTCCCCCAGGCGCGCTCCGCCCAGATCGCTCCCGAGATGATCGTGAAGGTCAGAAAGAGCAGGCCCAGAGAGACGGCGCGGTAGCTGATCATGTCCACCTTCTCCTTCGCCGGTATGTGGCGGTCCAGGAAGGACTGATCCTTCATTTTCTCCCGCATCAGGAAAATGATGCCGAGCACGAAGGACACGCCGAAAGCTCCGTAGGAAATGATCGCCGTGGACACATGGAAGCCCAGCCAGTTGCTGCGGAGCGCCGGCATCAGTTCATGCACTTCCTTGCTCTGCATGGCCGCGTAGCCGATGATCAGGAAAATGACCGGCGCCGCGAATGCGCCGAGCACCTGGAAGCGGTAGCGCAGCACGAAAATGAGGCTCACAAGGCTTAAGCCCCAGGCGAAGCTGGTCGCGAACTCGTACTGGTTGGTGAGCGGGAGCCGTCCGGCTCCGATGCCGCGGACGATAAGCGCCGCTGTGTGCAGAAGGAAACCTGTCCCCTGCAGGAGCACCGCGATCTTCGCCAGCTGTTCCTTTCTGGCCGCCACAAAGATAAAGTAGAGGACCATCGCCGCGAAATACAGCACCATCGTGATCGTGAACAGGACATTTTCTGTCTGCAGAAAACCGGTATTTGCCATAATTACCTCTTTTCATCTGTACTCCGCCGAACGGCAGAGGCGTGCAG
>ONST01000098.1 GCA_900320575.1 uncultured Eubacteriales bacterium | reverse complement strand
TGCCGCGCAGCTCGCCTCGGCAGCGGACGCTGCGATCCGTGCGAAAGCAAAGATCAGCTCTCCGTCGAAAGTAACGAGAACGGACGGCCGGTTCTGGGGCGAAGGGCTTGCGCTCGGCATCATGGACGAGTACCGGACAGTGAAGAACGCCGCGCAGAAGCTCGTTATGGCGCCTGATATGGCCATGCCGGAGATCAACCGGAGTGCCTTCGTGCAGGAGCTGGATGAGTCTTTCAGCTACAACGGAAGCCGTGTGATCCGGATCGAGACGCCGGTCACGATCGACGGCCGTGAAGTGGCAAGGGCCACAGCGGAATACGACGAGAAGGAACAGGGCCTGCGCAGAATGCACGAAGAGCGGAAAGCCGGCCACCGTGCGGCTTCGTAAGGAGGAGAGATGTACCAGTTCATTGACGTGACCGGGCAGCAGCCTGCCGCGCAGCGCCCGGCCGAAGCAATGCAGGTCAACGGCGTCTATCTGGAAGACCTGATTCCCGGCTACCGGACCCTATACGTCCGGGGCCGGGAGAACCTGACGGAAGACATAACCGCACTGGAGATGGAGGTCCGCGACGGAGCGCGTTACCGCAGGCGGAGACACCTGCCGCGCACGCTGACGATCGGCTACCAGCTGATAGCGGCATCGAATGCGGCTTTCCGCGCGGCATACAATCAGCTGCTCTATGCACTCGACCAGGAAGAAATGCAGCTGATCTTTGAAGATGAAAGCGATAAGTATTTCACAGGGACGAAGGTGAGTTTCAGCGATGTTCCGGCCGGGACGAACGCAGTGACGGGCGAGATCGAGATCTATTGCGCGGATCCGTTTAAGTACTCAGTGCAGGAATACGAAGTGACGACAGAATCCTCGGCTGACGGACCGGTCTTCCTCATAAACTATGACGGTACACAGCCGGCGGCGCCAGTGCTGGAAGCTACGATCCCCGGCGAATGCGGCTTTGTAGGATACGTGAACCAGGACGGTGCCGTCCTGCAGATCGGAGACCCGGGGGATGTGGAGGAAGAGACCGTACAGCAGACCTCGCGCCTCGTGCACGACGAATTCCATTCCACATCTCTTGCAGGATGGACCCGGAACAACGCGGCGCTTGTGTATGACACTGCCGGCCAGACAGGATCCCCAAAATATCTGGACTGGAGCCCTCCCGGGTCCTCCGGCACCTGGTCCGTGGTCGCGGTAAACTCCCAGGGAACGACGAATGCGGAGCCCTGGCATGGGTACGGCATGTCCAGAAGCGTCACGGCCTCTGATAAATGCACCTATACGTTCGTACCGATCTTTTATTACAGCTCCGTAAAAGAGCTCGGCTTCCTGGAATTCTCCATGAACGCGGCAAGCGGAAGAGGCAAGCAGTCGATTGCAGCCGTGATCTACAGTCGGAACAGCGTCGGCTCTGCAGACGGAATGATCCGCCTCTATGTCAATGGAGAGCTGATGGAAACGATCAGCACGAGCTTCAAGAAAGATAACCCATATACCGGAATCCGGCCGGGAATTCATCCCGTCTACGCATCCATTACAAAGTTCGGGAACGTCTTTACGTTTGAGCTGGGAGGATGCACGAAGACCTATACGGTCCCCGGAACGGAGAACCTGACGGTCGCGGACATTTCCTTCTTTGCCGGATATTATAAGACGGCCGCACACATCAGCGCGATGTATGTGGATTACGTGCGGTTTGACAAGCACGTGGTCGAGACATACGTCGAGATCCCGAATAAGTTCACTTTGAACGATGTGGTCCGTGCCGACTGCAGGACGGGTGACGTGGCAGTAAACAATTCCATCCAGCACGGCCTCGGCGCTCTGGGGAATGACTGGGAAACGTTCCGGCTTGTACCCGGGGCGAATCAGATCCTGTGTACATGGTCGGAATGGTCTGCTTCGGCGCCTGAATTCCGGCTGAAATACAGAAAGGTATACCAATGATCGTATATTTCGCAGACCGGAAACTGAATATTCTCGGGCTTGCCTCGACGCAGATCCCGGATTCGATCCTGATTGATAACGACAGCCAGGTAATAGACATCGATACGGGTGTGGTGACGTTCGAGTTCGACCTGTACTATACGAAGGGCGGGCGTCTGGAAGCAGAAGAGATGACGACTCCAGGCAATTACGTCCTGAGAAAAGACGGGGAAGAGCAGCGCCTGTTCCAGATCGTAGATGCGGAAGCAGACAATGTTTCCGGACAGATCAATGTCTACGCGGAGGACGCAGGACTCGATCTTCTCGGTGATGTCGTTGGTCCGTATGAGGCACAGCAGGCCATGCCGGCGGCCTCTTACGTTGCCTTGTTTGCCGCAGGAAGCGACTTCGAGATCGGACTTAACGAAATATCAGACCGATCAAGAAAACTCTCCTGGGACGGCGAATCTACGGCCACGGCAAGG
>ONST01000028.1 GCA_900320575.1 uncultured Eubacteriales bacterium | reverse complement strand
GTGGCGATATCGCCGATGGACTCCATATTCCAGATCTCGCGGAAGAGCTCCTCCTTCTTGAACACGTGGTTCGGATTCTCCGCGAGGAAGGTCAGGAGGTCGAATTCCTTGGTCGTGAACTGGGTCTCGGTGCCGTTCACCCAGACCCGCCGCGCGGTCTTGTCGATCTTCAGTCCCCGGATCTGGAAGACGTCGTTCTTCTTCGCGCCGGTCCCGATCAGCCGGTCGTAGCGGGCCAGATGGGCCTTCACGCGGGCCACCAGCTCGCTCGGCGAGAAGGGCTTGGTGATATAGTCGTCCGCGCCCAGGCCCAGGCCGCGGATCTTGTCGATATCGTCCTTTTTCGCGGACACCATGAGCACGGGCAGATCCTTCGTCTCCCGGATCTTCCGGCAGATCGTAAAGCCGTCCACGCCCGGCAGCATCAGATCCAGCAGCACCAGATCGTAATCCTTCTCCAGCGCGGCCTCGAGTCCCTTCTTTCCGTCCGTCTGGATCTCCACCTCAAAATCCGAGAGCTCCAGATAATCCTTCTCCAGCTCCGCGATCGCCTCTTCGTCTTCAATGATCAGTATCTTACTCATTTTACCTGTGCCTCCTGATATTTGCGCAGTACAAAGAACATCGTCGTGCCCTCGCCCTCCCGGCTGCTGGCCCAGACCCGTCCGCCGTGGTCCTCCACGATCTTGCGTACGATGGACAGGCCGATGCCCGAGCCGCCCTGGGCGGAATTCCGCGAGGAATCGGTGCGGTAGAACCGGTCGAACACGCTTGCCAGATTCTTCGCCTCGATGCCCTTGCCGTTGTCCGTGATGGCCGTCTGCACCTCGTCACCGACCTCGGTGACGGTCAGCGAGACAGTCTTCACCGGTTTGTCCATATATTTCACGGAATTTCCCACGATATTGTTGATGACGCGCCGGATCTGCTCCACGTCCGCGATGATCTCCGTCCCGTCCGGCACCTCGTTCCGGTAGGTGAAGGTCACGCCCTTTGCGGTGAGCTCATTTTCCAGCTCCTCCGCCGCGTCGTCGAAGAAGCCCCGCACCGGCACCCGGTCAAAGGCGTAAGGAATGCGGTTGGTGGCGATCTTGGAGTAGAAGGAGAGCTCGTTGATCAGCCGGTCCATCTCGATGGTCTTGTTGTAGATGGTCTGGATGTAGCGGTTCATCTTCTCCGGCGTGTCCGCGACCCCGTCCATGATGCCCTCCACGTATCCCTTGACCGCCGTGATCGGGGTCCTCAGGTCGTGGGAAATGTTGGAGATCAGCTCCCGGTTCTGCCGGTCAAATTCGATCTTCTCCTCATTGGCGGCCTTCAGGCGCACGCGCATTTCCTCAAAATCCTCGCAGAGCGAGCGGATCTCGGCGACGCCCTCGGCCTTCAGCTCGAAATCGAGGTTGCCGTCGCGGATGTTGCGGGTGGCCTTCGCCAGCTTCTCGAGCGGGGCGCTGAAATCGTGATAGAGCCAGGCGGACAGCAGCACCGCCGTGATGATCAGCACCACGGCCAGCAGGAAGAAGAAGTCCAGCAGCAGCGCCTTGTTGGCGGCTGTCAGATGCATCAGGTCGATGCCGAAGCGGCTCTCGATCTTTTTGCTCTGGAAAATGACGAAGCCCGCGAAAAACGCGGTCATCAGCACCACCGGCACCAGAATAATGATAAAAAACGCGGCAAATACCTTGCTTCGCAGCTTCAAGGAACGCCTCCTTATAATGAGAGTCCGCAAAGGACGGCAGCGTCCGCGCGGATCCCCTTCTTTCACAAAAATAAACGACGGTTTCCGTGTAATCATCTTACCACAGAAACCGCCGTCTTTGTCGCAGTTTATAAAAGCTTTAGTTTTCGAGATAAGCCTTCAGCTCATCAACCTTGTCCAGCTTCTCCCAGGGGAGATCGAGATCGGTGCGTCCGAAGTGGCCATAGGCCGCCGTCTGTTTGTAGATCGGGCGGCGGAGATCCAGCATTTTGATGATCCCTGCCGGTCTGAGATCGAAGTGCTCCCGCACGATCTCCGTGAGCTTCCCGTCGGGGAGCTTCCCGGTACCGAAGGTGTCGACCATGACCGAGGTGGGGCGGGCGACGCCGATGGCATAGCTCAACTGGATCTCGCACTGGTCCGCGAGTCCCGCTGCCACCAGGTTCTTCGCCACATAGCGGGCCGCGTAGGCCGCGGAGCGGTCCACCTTGGTGCAGTCCTTTCCGGAAAACGCGCCGCCGCCGTGGCGGGCGTATCCGCCGTAGGTGTCGACGATGATCTTCCGGCCGGTCAGGCCCGCGTCTCCGTGGGGCCCGCCGATCACGAAGCGGCCGGTGGGGTTGATGAAGAACTTCGTATTCTCATCCACCATTTCCTGCGGAAGCACCGGATCGAAGACGTATCTGCGGATGTCCTTGTGGATCTGTTCCTGGGTCACGTCCGGATCGTGCTGCGTGGAAATGACCACCGCCTCCAGGCGGGCCGGCTTTCCGTTTTCATCGTATTCCACAGAGACCTGGGATTTGCCGTCCGGCCGCAGGTAGGAAAGCGTCCCGTCCTTGCGCACCTCCGTGAGCTTCTTGCAGAGCTTCTGGGCCAGCGCGATCGGATAGGGCATGTACTCCGGCGTCTCGTTGGTGGCGTAGCCGAACATCATGCCCTGGTCGCCGGCGCCGATGGCTCCGAGCTCCTCATCGGACATGTTCTGCTCAAGCGCCTTGAGATCCGCCTTGGTCTCGAGCGCGTTGTCCACGCCCATGGCGATATCCGCGGACTGCTGATCAATTGCGAGAAATACGGCGCAGGTGTTGCCGTCAAAGCCGTATTTCGCGCGGTCGTAGCCGATGTCGGTGATCGTTCTGCGGACGATCTCCTGATAGTCAAAACGGGCGTTGGTGGTGATCTCGCCGGTCACCAGCACAAAACCGGTGCAGGTAGCCGTCTCGCAGGCCACCCGGCTCATCGGATCCTGCTCCATGCAGGCGTCAAGGATCGCGTCGGAAATGGCGTCGCAGACCTTGTCCGGATGCCCCTCCGTCACGGATTCCGAGGTAAACATTCTCTTTTCTCCCATGTTCCATTCCTTTCCCGCGCACACGCGGTCATTGTGTGCTTGCCTTATCGGAAATGCCTCCTCCGTTTTTCAGGTCCCGGATCGTCCTGTGCACAATACGGCACGCACGGCGGTTCTGCCGCACAAAAAAGGTCCGTAAGGAAACGGACCTGAAAGAACGGAGTTCCCTTATTGTTCGATTGCTCGCTCGAGATTGGCACCTTCCCCGAAAGGGAGGTTGTCACGGCTTCACAGACCCTCTTAGTCTCCACCGTTCTGAATAAAGGTAAGCAGATATTTAGTTGTTTGTCATCACTCACCATATCACAAAGCGTATAGACGCGCAAGTGACAATTCGGTGTTTTCTGTATCAGACCGGGCCGTCCGTGATCAGCGGCCGGCCTTCTCGCAGATCTCCTTCAGTTCTTCTACGGAAAACGTATAATCCGTATTGCAGAAATGGCAGTTGAGCGTCACCGGCTGCCCCTCGGCAATGAGGCCCGTCAGTTCCTTTTTCCCCATCGCGATCAGCGCTTTTTCCACCCGCTGCCGCGAGCAGTTACAGGCAAAGGACACCGGCAGAGTATCATTGATCTTCAGGCCGAGGTCTCCCGGCAGAAGGCGGGCAAGGATCTCCTCCGGAGCAAGGCCGCTGCGGAGCAGCTCCGTCACCGACGGGCTGTTCGCGACGTTCGCCTCCAGCTCAGAAATGATCTCCTCCGGGCAGTCCGGCATCAGCTGCAGGATATAGCCGCCCGCTTCCTTCACCTCGTAAGCATGCTCCCGGTCCACCAGGACCCCGAGGGCCACCACTGACGGCGTCTGCTCGCTGAGCGCGAAATAGTAGGTCAGATCCTGGGCGATCTCCCCGGTCTGGATATCTACCTCGCCGGCATAGGGCTCTTTGAGTCCCACGTCTTTTAAGACCCGCAGCATACCGCCTCCGACGGCGCCGCCCACATCGAGCTTGCCGAAGGCATTGGGCGGCAGGATCGCATCCGGGTTTTCCACGTAACCCTTTACGTGACCCATGGAATCCGCCGTGACCGTGATCCCGCCTAAGGGGCCGTC
>ONST01000207.1 GCA_900320575.1 uncultured Eubacteriales bacterium | reverse complement strand
GCGCGCCGGATCGCCGCGCCGTCTCCGTAATGGACGCCGGACAGGACAGCCCTGGTGTTGATGACATAGCTGACATATCCGGCCCGGATAGAGTCCAGGACCTCTTCGCTGCCTTCACTCGGTTTGCGGCGGATCCTGGTGCGGATACCGTGTGCTTTCAGGATCTCACCGGTCAGCGTTGTTGCCTCAATATTGAAGCCCATGTTGTAAAAGCGGCGGATCAGAGGAATGGCCTCCTCCTTGTCTTCGTCCGCCACGCTCACCAGAACGGTGCCGTAATTGCGGAGGGTCAGTCCCGCGGCGGTCATCGCTTTAAAGGCGGCTCTGTGCAGCTTTGCGTCGTAACCGATCGCCTCCCCGGTCGATTTCATCTCCGGAGAAAGATAGGCGTCCATTCCGCGCAGTTTGGAAAAAGAGAAGGCGGGAACCTTGACGTAGTAGCGGGTCTTCTCCTTCGGATACCGTTCGCGGAGACCCTGCTCCGGAAGCGTTACGCCGAGCATCGCAAGCGTTCCGATGTCCGCAAGGCTGTATCCGGTCGCTTTTGACAGGAACGGAACCGTCCGTGACGAACGGGGGTTGACCTCGATCACGTAAACATTCCCGGAGCTGTCCACGATGAACTGAATGTTGAAGAGACCGATGATCCCGATCCCGATGCCGAGCCTTTCGGTATCGTCCAGAATGGTCTGCCGGACCTTCTCCGAAAGGCTGCAGGAAGGATAGACGCTGATCGAGTCCCCGGAGTGCACCCCGGTCCGCTCGACCAGTTCCATGATTCCGGGAACAAAGACGTGCTGCCCGTCGCACACAGCGTCGACTTCCACTTCCTTTCCCCGGATATATTGATCAACAAGGACCGGCTTGTCAGCATCGACGGCGACGGCATTTCGCAGATACTCCCACATGGACGCTTCTTTTGCGACGATCTGCATGGCCCGGCCGCCCAGGACGAAGCTGGGCCGTACGAGGACCGGGTAGCCGATCTCCGCGGCTGCGTTTATGCCTTCCCGGATACTGGTCACGGCTTTTCCTTTCGGCTGCGGGATCGAAAGGGCCAGAAGCGTCTTTTCGAACGCGTCGCGGTCTTCCGCACGGTTTATCGCATCGCAGCCGGTCCCGATGATCACGGCGCCGCGGTCGTGAAGCGGCCCGGCCAGATTAATGGCTGTCTGTCCGCCCAGCGTCACAATCACGCCCTCCGGTTTTTCCAGCAGAACGATGTTCATAACGTCTTCCGCACAGAGCGGTTCAAAATAAAGCTTGTCGGAGCAGGTGTAGTCTGTGGAGACCGTCTCCGGGTTGTTGTTGATGATAATCGCCTCGTATCCCGCCTTCCGGATCGTCTGAACCGCATGGACCGTGGAATAGTCGAATTCGATCCCCTGTCCGATACGGATCGGACCGGAGCCGAGGACGATGATCTTTTTCCGGTCTGAAACGAGGGATTCGTTTTCCTCCTCGTAGGTGGAGTAGAAATAGGGAATATAGCTGTCGAATTCAGATGCGCAGCTGTCGATCATCTTATAGACGGGGAGAATTCCATGCTCCGCGCGAAGCCGGAACAGATCCGTTTCGTCCTGCTGCCACCGGGAGGCGATCTCCCGATCCGAAAACCCTGTTTTCTTCGCTTCGCGCAGGATCTGCAGGTCTCCGGGAGCCTCTTCCAGCCGGCGCTCCATCGCCGTGATCCGCTGCATTTTCAGAAGAAAGAACCGGTCGATCCCGGAAGCGGCCCGGAGTCCGTCCACGGAGGCGCCGCGCCGCAAAAGCTCCGCGATCGCAAAGATCCGGTCGTCCGTACCTGTGCGGATATAATCCATAAGCGATGCTTCCGGCCAGCTGTCGAACTTCGCGATGTGCAGATGACAGGCGCCGATCTCCAGGGAACGGATCCCCTTGAGAAGGCTCTCTTCAAAAGTCCTTCCGACGCTCATCACTTCGCCGGTGGCCTTCATCTGCGTGGAGAGGGTGTTGTTCGCATCCGCAAACTTGTCAAATGGAAAACGGGGCAGCTTTGTCACTACGTAATCCAGGGCAGGTTCGAACGATGCCGGCGTATTGGCGAGAGGAATTTCGTCCAGCGTCATTCCAATGCCGATCTTGGCAGAAACGCGGGCAATGGGATATCCGGACGCCTTTGAGGCCAGAGCGGAGGAGCGGGAGACCCGTGGATTGACTTCGATCAGATAATACTGAAAGGAGTCCGGATCCAGAGCGAACTGGACATTGCAGCCGCCCTCGATCCGCAGCGCCCGGATGATCCGGAGGGCGCTGTCCCGCAGCATATGATATTCTTTGTTCGTCAGGGTCTGAGAGGGACACACGACGATCGAATCGCCGGTGTGGATCCCGACGGGATCGAGGTTTTCCATATTGCAGACGGCGATCGCCGTGTCATTGCTGTCCCGTATGACTTCGTACTCTATTTCCTTAAATCCCCTGACGCTCTTTTCTACCAGTACCTGCCGGACCGGGGACAGCTCGAGCGCGTGCTTCATCAGCGGGACGAATGCTTCCGGATCATCCGCAAAACCACCGCCGGTCCCGCCAAGTGTGAAGGCGGGACGGAGAACGACCGGATAACCGATCGTCCCGGCGATCCGCAGGCCTTCCTCGATAGAGGAGGCGGTATCAGAAGGAAGCGTCGGTTCCCCGAGAGACGTACAGAGACGTTTGAACTGTTCCCTGTCCTCGGCCTGTGAAATAGATGATCCCGGCGTTCCGAGCAGCTCGGTACGGCATTCTGCGAGGATCCCTTTCTGTTCCAGCTGCATGGCAAGATTCAGGCCGGTCTGTCCTCCGATTCCGGGCAGAATGGCGTCCGGGCGTTCAAAGCGGATGATTTTTGCAAGAAATTCCAGTGTCAGGGGCTCCATATAGATCCGGTCTGCAACAGAGGGATCGGTCATAATCGTGGCCGGGTTGGAATTGCACAGGACCACCTCATAGCCTTCCTCTTTCAGGGCAAGGCAGGCCTGTGTTCCGGCATAGTCAAATTCCGCGGCCTGGCCGATCACGATCGGACCGGAGCCGATGACCAGTATTTTCCGGAGATCCGTTCGTTTAGGCATGAGGCGCATTCTCCTTCATCATCTGAATAAAACGGTCAAATAAATGCCTGCTGTCCTGCGGTCCCGGCGCGCTTTCGGGATGGTACTGCACGCCGAATGCCGGAGCTGCTGTGCACCGAACACCCTCGACCGTGCCGTCCAGCAGATTGCGGTGCGTGACCAGAAGCGGAGTACCGGGCAGGCTGTTCTCGTCCACTGCAAACGAGTGGTTCTGGGAGGTGATCTCGATTTTTCCGGTTTCCAGATCCCTGACCGGATGGTTTCCGCCCCGGTGTCCGAATTTTAATTTATAAGTCCTGGCACCGCAGGCCAGAGAGAGGATCTGATGTCCCAGGCAGATCCCGAATATCGGAAAGCGTCCGATCAGCGCCCGGACGGTCCGGATGGTCTCCGGCACAGATTCCGGATCGCCGGGGCCGTTGGAGAGGAGGATCCCGTCAGGCGCAAGGGAACAGAGGAATTCCGGAGTGGAATTCCACGGAACGACCGTGACGCGGCAGTCCCGTTCTGTGAGCGAGCGTACGATATTCTGCTTGATCCCGCAGTCAACGGCTGCAACGTGAAACCGCGCATCCGCGTTCCCGGCAGTCCGGGGAGCGCGGCAGCTGACGCGGGAGACGGCGTCCTTTGGCGTCTGCGCGTCCTGCAGATGTCGGAGCCCTTCCTCCAAACGGGTTTCCGGACCGGTCAGAAGGACCTTCCGGCTGCCTAAATTGCGGATCGAGCGGGTCAGTTTCCGGGTATCCACGCCGCTGATCCCGCAGATTCCGTACTGTTCCATGACTTCTCCGAGCGTCTTTGCCGATCGGAAATTGGAGGGCTCGTCATTGTAGTCCCTGACGATCAGCGCCCCGATCGTCGGGATCTCTGTTTCATAATCCTCCTCAGCTATTCCGTAGTTTCCGATCAGCGGATACGTCATTACGACGGCCTGGTCGGTATATGACGGGTCGGACAGGATCTCCTGATAGCCTGCCATCGATGTGTTGAAGACGATCTCCAGGATTTTTTCCTCTGCGGCTCCGAACGCAGATCCGTAGAATTCCTGGCCGTCCTCCAGAATGAGCTTTCTGTCATACATTCGATTCATGAGATGCGTCCTTTCCCTGCGCGGCTGCTGCTGCACCGATAAAACCAAGGAACAGCGGATGCGGTCTGTTCGGACGGCTCTTAAATTCCGGATGATACTGGACGCCGACGTAGAAGGGAAGCTCCGTGAGCTCCACCGTCTCGACGAGCCTGCCGTCCGGGGAAATGCCGCTCAGGGTCAGGCCGCATTCCTCCAGCCGGGTCCGGTAGTGATTGTTGAACTCATAGCGGTGACGGTGCCGTTCCGTGATGCTCCGGGTCCCGTAACATGCTTCCATTTTTGATCCGGGACGGATCATACAGGGATACGACCCGAGCCGCAGGGTGCCGCCTTTATCGATATCGGCGCTCTGTCCGGGCATGAAGTCGATGACTTTATTCCGGCACTGTTCGTTGAATTCCCCGGAATCCGCGTCCGGGATGCCGGCGGCATTCCTTGCGAACTCGATGACTGCGATCTGCATGCCCAGACAGATGCCAAAGTAGGGGATCCGGTTTTCCCTGGCATATTTTGCAGCCAGGATCATTCCTTCGATTCCACGGTTCCCGAAACCGCCCGGGACGATCACACCGTCGATCCCGGAAAGGACGTCTTTAATGGTCTCTCTGCGAAGTCCTTCGGAATCGATCCAGTGGATGTTGACATGGACATTGTGATAGAAACCTGCGTGGTGAAGGGCCTCCGCCACCGACAGGTAGGCGTCGTGAAGTCCGACATATTTTCCTACCAGACCGATCTCCACACAGCGGGAGCGGGTCTGGCGGATCCTGTCGACCATGGCTGTCCACTCGGTAAGATCCGGTTTCGGGAGCGTAAGACCGAGCTCGCGGCAGACTACCTCGGAAAAACCGGACTTTTCCAGCATCAGAGGTGCTTCGTACAGGTTGGGGAGCGTGATATTTTCGATGACGCAGTCGGGTTTGACATTACAGAAGAGGGCGATCTTCTGAAAAATGGATTCCTCCAGCGGCTCATCACAGCGCAGCACGATCAGGTTCGGGTGGATGCCCATGCCCTGGAGTTCCTTGACGGAATGCTGGGTGGGCTTGGATTTGTGTTCCCCGGAACCGCGCAGGTAGGGGACCAGCGTCACATGAATGAACAGGCTGTTCTCCCGGCCGGTCTCCAGGGAGATCTGCCTTACGGCTTCAATAAACGGCTGCGATTCGATATCTCCGATCGTGCCGCCGATCTCTGTAATGACCACGTCTGCACCGGTCTTTTTTCCGACGCTGTACACGAATTCTTTGATCTCGTTCGTAATATGCGGGATCACCTGCACGGTGGAACCGAGGTATTCCCCCCGCCGCTCCTTGTTCAGGACGTTCCAGTAGACTTTTCCGGTGGTCAGGTTGGAATATTTGTTCAGATCCTCGTCGATAAAGCGCTCGTAATGTCCCAGATCCAGATCTGTTTCGGCTCCGTCCTCTGTCACATAGACCTCGCCGTGCTGGTAGGGACTCATGGTGCCGGGATCCACATTGATGTAGGGATCGAGTTTCTGGGCAGCCACCTTCAGGCCTCTGGCTTTCAGAAGCCGGCCGAGGGAAGCCGCCGTGATTCCTTTGCCCAGCCCGGAAACGACGCCGCCGGTTACGAATATATATTTTGTCATCGCCATTCCTCCTTCTTGAATTCGCGTTGCTGCTTCTCGCGGCTTGTCTGTCGCCGGATGAATCCTGCGGACAGCAGTCTTTTGTGAGCAAGCTCACAAAAGACTGTTTTCCTGCATGCCTTTGTTCGTAACGAGCCAGCCACTCCGCTCGAATTCGCGTTGCTGCTTCTCGCGGCTTGTCTGTCGCCGGATGAATCCTGCGGACAGCAGTCTTCTGCGAGCAAGCTCACTCAGACTGCTGTCCGCAGGATTCGCCTGGCTCGTTACTCACTCCCATTCCACCGTGGCGGGGGGTTTTGAGGAGATATCGTAGACTACGCGTGATATGCCGGGAACTTCGTTGGTAATGCGGCTGCTGGCCCGTTCCAGTACCTCATAGGGCAGACGCGTCCACTCCGCCGTCATGAAATCGTCCGTGGATACGGCCCGGAGAGCAATGGTATATCCGTATGTTCTGGCGTCGCCCATGACGCCGACCGTCCTTGTATCAGTCAGCACTGCGAAGTACTGATCAGGCACCTGCTTCAGACACGCGGAGACGATCTCCTCCCGGAAGACCGCATCCGCCTCCTGTAGCATCGATACTTTCTCCTGTGTGATCTCCCCGATGATCCGCACGGCAAGTCCGGGCCCCGGGAAGGGCTGCCGCTGCACCAGTTCCGGGGGGAGCCCCAGCATCTTTCCGACTTCACGGACCTCGTCCTTAAAGAAATCCCTCAGCGGTTCGATGATTTCATCAAAGGAGATGACATCCGGGAGACCACCTACGTTGTGATGGCTTTTGATCACTGCAGCGGCGCCTTTTCCGCTCTCGATGACGTCCGGATAGATCGTCCCCTGCGCCAGTATGTCGACATGCCCGATCCTGCGCGCTTCTTCTTCAAATACCCGGATAAACTCTTCACCGATGACCTTCCGCTTGCGCTCGGGTTCTGTCACCCCGGAAAGCCTGCCGAGAAAACGTTCCGCGGCATTTACTCGAATGAGGTTTACGCCGAATGTCCCGCGGAAGGTCTTTTCCACAAAATCACCCTCGTTCCTGCGGAGCAGCCCGTGATCCACGAATACGCAGGTCAGATCCTTTCCAACCGCCCTGTTGAGGAGCAGGGCCGCTACTGAGGAATCGACGCCGCCGGAGAGTGCCAGAAGGACCTTTTTGCCCGCAAGCGTTTCGCGATACTGTTCTATGATCCGGCCTGCATGATCTGCGGCGTCCCAGTCCCCGCTGCAGGCACAGACGGAATATAGAAAATTCCGGATCATCCGGCTTCCGTACCGGGTGTGGGTCACTTCCGGATGAAACTGGAAGCCGTACAGGCGCCTGGTGTCGTCAGCCATTGCGGCGACGGGGCAGTGATCGGTCCGCGCGATGATCCGGAAGCCCTCCGGCACCATCCGGACCGCGTCTGTGTGGCTCATCCAGCAGACGGCTTCTTCCGGGATGCCGTGAAACAGGATGTGATCCTGCATTTTCAGAAGCGTTTTTCCGTATTCGCGGCCATGTTCCGCGGCAGCGACTGTGCCGCCGGCCATCCGGGCCAGGAGCTGTGCGCCGTAGCAGATGCCCAGGATCGGAATGCCGAGCG
>ONST01000097.1 GCA_900320575.1 uncultured Eubacteriales bacterium | reverse complement strand
GGAATACTTCGTAGGAAATAAGCGAAGGCACCTCACGCGAAACATACGTCATAATGACAGAGATCAGATACGGAAGAATATTCTTCAGGATCATGGTCCAGGTGCTGGTACCCAGGCACTTGGAAGCCAGGTTGTATTCTCTGTCGCGGATGATCATGACCTGCGTACGGATGAAGTACGCGACGAAGATCCACTCCGTACAGGTCATGGTGATGATCAGGGACTTCATGCCTGCACCCAGAACATAGGACAGGATCATGGCCAGAAGAAGGAACGGGACGTTGGAGATGACGTTGTAGACTTCGATCATCCAGCGGTCCATCTTCTTGGAGAAGCCCCAGAGCGCGCCGATCGGTATTCCGATCAGCATATTGATGGCCGTGCAGATAAAGCTGACGATGATGGAGTTCCGCGCGCCTGCCCAGACCGCGTCGAAGACTTCATTGCCGACGTGGTCGGTGCCGAAGATGTGGCCGGGACCGGGCTTGAGGAACTTCATGCCTGCGTTGTTGATGTTCGGGGTGACGATCGGGCTGTAGCCGGAGATCATCGGCTGGATCAGCGCGAAGGCGATGATGCACAGCAGAAGGACGGCGACTGCGACCGTGAACTTGTTCTTGAAGAACGTTCTCCAGACGGACTTCCAGTAAGAGTACCGGGGAGCGGCGATGTGTTCTGATTCCAGTTCGTCGAATTCCGCAAACTCGAACAGATCGGTATTTTCCATATCCATTTACGACCTCCCTGCCTTCTCACTGAGAGAAATTCTGGGATCAACCTTTGTGAGCACGATATCTCCGGCCAGGACCGAAAGGACCGAGACCGTGGAGAACAGGAACGCAAGGGCAATGATCATGACGTTGTTATACTGCTTGATCGCGTTGGGGAGCATCTTGCCCATACCGCCGACGGAGTAGATCGCCTCGGTGATGATGGCGCCGGTGATGCAGCCGGCCAGAGACGCCGGAATGCCCTGCGCGATCGGGATGATGGCATTTTTAAAAATATGCCCGGTGAAGATCTCATTCTGGCTGAGGCCCTTCGCCTTTGCGAACTTGACGTAGTCCGCGCTCATCTGGTCCACCACGTAGCGGCGGGTCCACAGCATCAGGCTGGCGATCGACGGCAGTGCAAGGGAGATCACGGGAAGGACCCACGAACGGGGATCTTCCGGACCGTAGGTCGTGAAAACAGACGGCAGCCCGAACAGCATCGTTCCGAAATAGCGGAACAGGTAGATGTACGCCAGGGACGGGACCGCGATAATGAAGATGATGTAGACCATGCCCAGCTTATCCGCGAGCTTGTCCTTTCTTCTGGCCATCAGAAGACCGAAGGGCAGACCCAGCAGGTAAGCCAGCACCATGGCGATGATGCCCATCCGGAACGAGGTTCCGATCATGGACGGCTGGCTGCGGAAGACTTCGTAATCCGCGTAGTGGTCCACGAACTTCTTCTGATCCATACGGTCCAGCTTGGACTTGTATTTCAGAGTGCCGAAATTGATACCGGAGTTTCCTTCGGCGCCGGTCTCATAGACCACCGGGCGCTTCACTTCATTGCCCTGGGTCTGGAACAGCACGCGCATGACATCCAGGCCCTGATAGGTCGGATAGGATACGCCGAAGTTCAGCCGGATAAAGTTCTGGTGGATGAACGGGAAATGAGAGTCAGTATAGAACAGATATTTGTAAGTAGTGCCGCTTCCGATCACGGCCAGTCCGCCGGTCGGCGTCCTGCCCACGGAGATGCCCCGCTTCAGATCGGGATTCTCCTCGTCCTTGACGGAATTCGGCGTATCGATCACGATCAGGTTCTTCAGCCAGGATCCCATCCGCTTGATGACAGGGATATCCTTATAGGCATAGTAGCGGCCGTTGACAAGATAATTTTCAACGGTATAGCCTTTGGAGGTATACAGTTCAACAAAGTCCTGGCTCTCCTTGGAGTCGGGCTCCACCGCCGTCGCCATCTCGGCGCTTCCGGCGCCGTAGAGTTCCTGACAGTAATCGTTGATCCTTACATAATCCAGGTATCCGAGCTTTTCCCATGTCGAATACACGTACTCGGTCTTATCGTCCGACTTACTGCTGAGCTTCCGGTAGGTGCTGTCCTCGAAGAAGATATTCTCGCGGGGCACCAGCGTAAAGATCATCGTAAAGACGATAAGCATGATGATCATAATAGATAGAAGCGACCGCAGGAGCCGCTTCCAAATATAACTCTTATTCATAGAAGTTACTGACCCTCTCGTTAAAATGAGGGAAGCCCGAAAACGGGTTTCGGGCTTCCCCCTTCCTTTTTCAGTTTACGCAGGAGAGCCGTCACGGATCACACTGCGTCTTCGCTGGCCCTGAAGGGCCGGAGTACTTCCTTTTGATCAGTTGCCGGCAAGCCATGCTTCCTTGGCAGCTTCGTAATCAGCAGCAAGGACCGGCTCTTCCTGCAGCTCCATGTACTTGAAGTACGGTACACGGTTGTAGGAAGCCTGGCCATAGAGGCCGTAAGCAGCGGTGAACGGAACGACCTTGCTGACGGTCAGCGTCGCGCCGCTGGTGGCATACGGACGAAGGATGCCGTTGCCGAGCAGCATTGCCTCAGCCTTCGCGAAGAGTTCGATACGCTCGTCGCCCTTGGCTGCGGTCGCCTGATCGACGACTGCCTGGATATCTTCCAGACCGATAGCCTTCAGAGCTGCCTTCTGCTCGTCGTCCTGACCCTGGCTCTCATAGTTGATGCCGGAGTAGTTCAGCATATCGCCGTCGTGGATATCGAAGCAGTGAATGTAGGTCAGCGGATCGCCGTAGTCCGGGCCCCAGCCTGCACCAAAGACCAGGTCGATGGAGTTGGAGACACCATCCGGCTGATTGTAGAATGCGGAGTAGTAAACAGAGGAATCGCCCTCAAGGAACTGCAGGTCGATCTTGACATAATCGCCGATCGCCTCTTCAATAGAGGACTGCATCGCAAGCTGCATGTTCTTCTGGTTCTCGCTGGACGCGTAGACCGGAACGTCGAGGTGGACCGGCCATGCAGAAACGGAATCGCCCAGCTCTTCCTTCGCCTTCTCAGCAAAGGTCTTCGCCAGTTCCGGATTGTACCATGCATCCTGGCCGTCGTTCAGATCGATGCCGGCATACTCGGGGACAAACGCCTCAAGCTCTTCGGTCACGATGGAACCGTAGGTGCGGCCGTCGCTGGTGGAAACGAAGGTGTACGGAACCAGCGTGTTGCGGAGAGCGTCGTCCGCGCGCTCCTCACCCTGAGTGATGGCTTCCACGGCATGGCCGGAATAAGCGGCATAGACAGCGCGGCGGAAGTTCGCGTTCAGGATGGCAGCCTTGGTATCAGCCTTCTGCTCGTCGGTCTCCTTGGAAGTCGTGGAAACGGACGGATCATTGAACAGCGCGTAAGCGCGGCGGTCCCAGTTGAAGGCGCCCCAGAAAGAGGTGGAGGTCGTCAGGCTCGTGTACTGGTTGTCCGGATACAGCTCATTGGCCTTGGCAACGACATCCGGCAGGGAGGAGTTGATTCCGGTCGAGGTGGTCTCGCCGTTCACAAACATATTGAAGCCCTGCGCCGGATCTTCGCCGTTGGTATAGGTGACGACGACGTGCTGTACATGGATGTTGGCGCTGTCATAGTAGTTCGGGTTCGCGTCGAAGCGGACTTCCTGAGACGGAACCAGAGAAGACAGGATGTAGCCGCCGTTGTACAGGATGGAATCCGGGGTGACGGCACCGAAGTCGCTGCCCTTGGACTCCAGAAACTCGGCGTTGATCGGGAACAGGATCGAGTAAGTGGTCAGACCGTCGAAGTATGCGCACGGTCCGGTCAGGGTATAGGTCAGGGTATTGCCGTCAGCCTTGATACCGACCTCTTCCCAGGTGCCGGTGCCTTCGGAGTACGCACGCAGACCGACGATCAGGTCAGCGACGAGGCCGAGGGTCTCGGACTTGGAATCCGCAGCATGCTTCAGACCGGTCACGAAGTCGTCCGCGACGACCGCGTCATACTCTTCGCCTTCGCTGGTGGACCACACCGCGTCGTCGCGGATGGTGAAGGTCCACTCGGAAGCGTCTTCGTTGGAGCTCCACTCGCTGGCCATGCCGGCGATCAGGTTGCCGTGGCGGTCCTGGGTCAGAAGGCCTTCGATGAAGTTGGAGGTGTAGTCGCCGTTGGAGGACTTGTTGTTGTAGACATAGTCCAGAGTGGTGACGTCGAAG
>ONST01000042.1 GCA_900320575.1 uncultured Eubacteriales bacterium | reverse complement strand
TGTGGAGGCGTTCCTCCGGAAGACCCTGGATTCCTGCATCGTGCCGGAGCTCATGGACGAGCTGGAGGTGCTGATCGTGAACGACGGCTCGAAGGACAGCACCCCGGAGATCGCCCGGGAATATGAGGCGGCCTATCCTGAGACCTTCCGCCTCATTGACAAGAAGAACGGCGGCTACGGCTCCACCGTGAACCGCAGCATGCAGGAGGCCCGCGGGACCTTCTACAAGCTCCTCGACGGGGACGACTGGTTCGATCCGGAGGGACTGAAGAGCCTCATGGAGGCGCTCCGGACGTCGACGGCCGACTATGTCATTTCCCGCATCCGCTACTGCGAGGACGGAGGCGGAAAGGAGACCGTGAACGATCCCCGCTGGGCGCATCTGGAGGGGCAGACGGTTCCGGTCTCCGCCATCGATCTGGAATTTACCCCCGGCATCTGGCACACGACCGTGCGCACCTCGATCCTGAAGGAGCACGCCTTCCGTCTGCCGCTGCACACGCTGTACACGGACCAGCTCTTCATCGTCAACACCCTGATCTGGGCGCGCTCCGTGCAGTTCCTGTCCTGCCCGGTCTACTGCTACCGCATCGGCCGGGACGGCCAGAGCGTGAGCCGCGAGAGCCGCATCAAACATGTGGACGAGGAAATGAAGGTCGTCGGCCGCATCGTCCGTCTCTACGCGGAGTCGGAAGGCATCACGGAGGAGAACCGCCCCGCGGTGCGTTCCCGCGTGAACCTGTACTATTACTACGCGCTCGTCACGCTGCTGCTGCTCCCGCCGTCGCGGGAGACCTACCGCAGGTACCGGAGCTTCGAGAAGCGCGCGAAGGCCCTGGCGCCGGATCTCTACCGGTCGGCGGGCTTCTACGCGAAGAAGGTGCTGGCGGTCCGCCTGGGCGGCTGGCCGGCATACCGGCACTTCGCGGGCAAAGTCGAGAATTTCAACTGATGAAGCGCAGGCGCGGGAGCCTTCCCGCGCGGGTATTTTATGAATCGATTTCGAAAACTGGAGGAGGTCCTCTTCTTTATCGCCCTGCACATCTACATGGCGGACATGTACCTGGAGATGTCGGTCTTCAATATCACCTGGAACCGGCGGATCCTGCAGCTGATCAAGTACAGTGTGCTGCTGGTGCTGGTGGTGAAGTGGATCCTCTGTGAAAAATGGCATTTTAAGAAGGTGCTCGTCTGGGGGATCGTCTTCTCCCTGTGCCTGGTGCTGATGGTGGTCGGGCATTACACCTCGCTGCTCATGGCGATGGCGATGGTGCTCTCCGCAAGGGATATTCCCTTCCGGAAGATCCTGAAGCATGTATTGGCCGCGGAGATCATCTGGATCCTCCTCATTATGCTGTGCTGTTTCGCGGGGCTCCTCCCGGATCTCACCTTCAGCCACGAGGAGTCCTTCGCGGGCAAGCTGGCCCACACCTTCGGCTTCCAGTACTACAGCAACTGGGGCGACTGCGTGCTGGCCATGATCATGATCTGGTGTTATCTGCGCGGCAGAAAATGCACCTGGGGCGAGCTCGTACTGCTGCTCCTTCTGAATCACGGACTGTACTACTTCCACACGGTCTCCCTGACCTACTACGGGGCCTACGCCTACCTCTTCGCGTTCGTTCTGATCGTCAAGACCGGCTGGCTGCGGCTCGACGGGAAGGTGTGGAGAGCCCTGTGCGTCTCCGTGCCCTGGGTACTGACGGCGCTCACGCTGACGCTGGTGAAGCTGTATCAGCTGAAGATCCTGCGGATCCCCGCGGGACGGCTGTCCACGATCCGCTCGCGCTTCGAGTACACGCTGCAGGCCATCCGCACCTACGGATTCTCTCTCTTCGGGCACGACATCGTCCAGTACGGCAACTCGGATCTCAACTACCGGGGCGCGGCCTCGGGCTTTTTCCTCGACAGCGGGTACATGTACATCCTGCTGGCCTACGGGACCGTGTTCGCCTGCGTGCTGCTGTATCTCTACTCCCTGCTGTACCTGCATCTGTGGAAGCAGGGCGAGGATCTGCTGATCGCCTGGCTGACGATCTTCATGTTCATGAACATCGTCAACAATTTCTTTATCGACATTCCCAATAATCCGCTGCTGTTCCTCATGGCGGACGCCCTGGCCTACAGCGGAAAGCTGCGCTTCCCAAAGATCGGGAAGGCGCTCGTTGAGCGAAGGCACGCCAGGTACTCGCTGCTGAGGTAAGGCGGAGCATGTTTGGAAAAAATGAGACGGGAAGGAGAACGCTATGGAACGTCTGAATATCACGCTTCCGGAGGGCTTCCTCGAGGAAGAGACCCGCTGCGATTACACGATTTCCCCGAAAATGAAGAAGATCTGGGCCGTGGAGCTGGACCTGTTCGCCCAGTTCGACCGGGTCTGCAGAAAATACGGCATCACCTATTTCGCGGACGGAGGCACTGCTCTCGGCGCGGTGCGGCACGGCGGCTTCATCCCCTGGGACGACGATTTCGACGTGATGCTCTTCCGGGACGAGTACGAGCGGTTCTGCCAGGTGGCGCCGATGGAATTCGAGCACCCCTATTTCTTCCAGACCGAGTACACGGATCCCGGCACCTTCCGGGGACACGCCCAGCTGCGGAATTCC
>ONST01000030.1 GCA_900320575.1 uncultured Eubacteriales bacterium | reverse complement strand
CATGTATGACGCCGTCCGCGGGCAGGTCACGGTGATGGATACCATGGGAAGCACTGTGGACCGGGTCATGGACGCGAAGATCCTCGATGATTACATCAACGACTATATCGCGTCGGGAAATGAAAAGGCCGCCGAGCGCCTGAAGGCCCTGCAGGAATCCGAAAGCGCGAACTCCATTCTGGGGAGACGGAAGGGCATGTTCGCGGCCATGATGAACAACATCAATTCCGGAAAGCTGGCGGCAACGCTGGGAATGGCGCTCCACTCGGTCATACATTCCGGCAGGGTGACGGCGGCGCTGATGATCATCATCAGCACCCTCTTTACGGCGCTGATCTACATTTTCATCCGGCACCTGTACCGGGCAGTCCTCCGGCGGATGATCCTGGAAGGCCGCACCTGCCGGCTGGTGCCGCTGAGCCATTTCTTCTTCCTGAAGGCGGTAAAGCGGTGGAACCGGACCGCCATGACGCTGCTGTATGCCACGCTGTGCGAGTGGCTCTGGTCGCTGACCATTGCAGGCGGCTTTATCAAGCATTATTCCTACTTCGCGGTGCCCTTTATCGCGGCGGAGAATCCGGACGTCTCCCCGAAGGAGGCGCTGCAGCTCTCCCGGCGGATGATGGACGGGCACAAATGGGACTGCTTCCTGCTGGACCTGTCCTTCCTGGGCTGGAGGCTGCTGGGCTTCTTAAGCTTCGGCGTGACCGAGGTGCTGTGGTCGGTGCCCTACCGGATGGCGGCCTACACCGAGTATTACGTCAACCTGAGGGAAATGGCGAAGGCGCGGGCGATCCCCGGATCGGAGCTCATGAATGACGAATATCTGTACGCGCCCGCTCCGGAGGAAGAGCTGCGGAAGGGCTACGCGGACATCGTCCGCCGGGGCGACCTCGTGGACGAGGACATCGTGGTCCTCTCTCCGGCGCAGCGGTTTTTCTCCCGCAATTTCGGCCTCTGGACGGCGACACTGGAGGAAAAGAAGGTCTACAGCCGGCAGGAGGGCCTGCGCCAGCAGATGCGCTTAGGGCAGCAGGAGCTCGGGCGGGAGGCCTACCCGCAGCGCCTTCATCCCCTGTGGACGAAGGAGGCGGCCGCTCTGACCGGGCGGGTCAGCTATCTCTCCCCGGTGACGGTCTGGACGCTGATCATCATTTTCTTCTCCTTCAGCTTCGTCGGCTGGCTCTGGGAGGTCAGCCTGCACATCATGATCGACGGGGCCTTCATCAACCGGGGCGTGCTGCACGGTCCCTGGCTGCCGATCTACGGAGCGGGCGTCGGCCTCATCGCGGTGCTGCTCTACCGCTTCCGTAAAAATCCGATCCTCGAGGGAGTCATGGTGGTCCTTTTGTGCGGCTTCGTGGAATACATGACGTCCCTTGTCATGGAGCTGACGCTGGGAATGCGCTGGTGGGACTACACCGGATATTACCTGAATCTCAACGGACGGATCTGCGGCGAGGGACTGACGGTCTTCGCCCTCGGCGGCATGGCTGCGGTCTATCTGCTGGTGCCGGTCATCGACGGAGCGGTCACCCGCATTAAGCCGAAGGTCCTGATCCCGGTGTGCATCCTGCTGGTGCTCAGCCTGTGCTTCGATCTCGTTTATTCCATGAATCATCCGAACGCCGGGAAGGGCATTACCGACTACGAGGAGTACACAAAGACAGAGCAGGAGGCGGCGGCTCCGGCCGCGGCTGCGGCTGCCTTCTCCGGGATCCGGATCGTGCTGCCTGAAATGCAGAACAGGCCGTGACCGGAGCCGGCACTTTCGTCACAGCGGAAACAGACACGCGGGGGTATATGAGATGGATCAGAAGAAGAAGAGCGGGCGCTGGATGTGGACGCCGGACCGGGAAGAGACGGACCGGCAGCGGGCCGTGACGGTGTATTTCCGGAAACGTCTGCAGCTTGCGGAAAGGCCCGGGAGCTGGACGGTGCGGGTCACCGCGGACACGCGCTATAAGTTTTATGTAAACGAAGAGCTGGTGCAGTTCGGGCCCTCCCGGGGAGATCTGTCCGCCTGGTTCGCGGACTCCTTCGATCTCGCGCCGTTCCTTCATGCCGGAGAAAATGTGCTCGCGGTCTCGGTCCTGCGCTTCCCGCAGGAGGGGACGGAGGGCAATCACGGGATGTTCCGCACCGCCTGTCCCGGGTTTTACTGCGAGGAGCCGGAGAGCGGAAGCTGGAGATGCCAGACCGACCGGGGGATCGCGTACGAAAAAGAAGAAGAGCGCTTTGCCCCGCTTATGATCCACGAGCGCGCCGTCTCCGATCCGGAGCTGGCCGGCTGGAAAACGGCCGGTTATTCCGATGATTCCTGGCCGGAGGCGGCCAGGATCCCGGAAGAGGACCTCCCGCAGGTCCTGCGGCCGGAGAATCTTATGGAGCGGACCATCCCCTTCATGCGGCGGACGAAGCACGCCTTTTCCCTGCCTGTGACGGAGATCCCCGCGGGAAGCGAGGTCTCCTTTACCCTGGATGCGGGCGAGGAGATGTGCGCCTATCTGCGCCTCGCCTCCTCAGGCGGAAAAGGCGCGGAGGTATCCCTCCTTGAGAGCGAATGCTATGTGCTGCCGGAGGGCAAGGGCGACCGCCTGGACGCCGTGCGGGGGCATCTTGAGGGCTACACGGATGTCTTTCTCCCTTCCGGAGCGGAGGAGGTCTACGAGCCCTACTGGTTCCGGACCTTCCGTTTCCTCGCGGTCACGGTGCGTACGGCGGAGGAGCCGCTGGTCCTTTCGGGACTGGAATACGAGGAGACCGGGTATCCGCTGGACGCGCGGACGGAGGTCCGCACCTCGGATCCCACGCTTGTGCCGGTCTGGGACATCAGCCTGAGGACCCTCAGGCGGTGCATGCACGAGACCTACATGGACTGCCCGTTCTACGAGCAGCTGTCCTATCTGATGGACACCCGCTCCCAGATCCTCTACACCTATGCGGTCTCTGCGGACGACCTTCTCGCGCGGAAGACCTTCGACGATTTTGCCCGGGGGCAGCGGCCGGACGGGCTCATGAACTGCAGCTACCCGAATATGAACGTCAACGTGATCCCGGGTTTTCCGGTCTACTACATCCTGATGCTGCACGATCACATGATGTATTTCGGAGACCGGGAGCTGATCCGCCGGTATCTGCCGGCGGCCGAGCGGATCCTGCAGTTCTTCGCGGAGCATCTGACGGAGCAGGGATACGTGGACAAGGTGGGCGGCGTCAACGGCGAGGCGCCCTTCTGGTCCTTTATCGACTGGGCGAAGGAGTGGATGCCGACGCAGGGTATGCCGCCGGCAGGTCTTAACGGACCGCTGACGATGGAGAGCCTGCTGTATCTTCTGGGCCTTCAGAAGGCCGCGGAGCTCATGGATTTTGCCGGTGAGGACGGCGGGGACGCCCTCCGGAGGCGGGCGGAAGCCCTGAAGAAGGCGCTCCGCAGGCACTGCCTCGATGAAAACGGCATGCTCACCGACGGCCCCGGCCAAAGGGGCCTCTCCCAGCACGCCCAGGTCTTCGGGATCCTGACCGGCACGCTGACGGCGGAAGAGGGGCGGAAGAATCTTCTGCGGTCCCTCACGGAAGAGGGGATCGCCCGCTGCACGGTGGCCATGTGCTGGTATCTCTTCCGGGCGCTGGAGGAGACCGGGCTTTACGAATACACGGACCGTTACTGGGACATCTGGCGCCGGATGGTGAAGAACGGCTGCACGACCTGCGTGGAGGGCGAATATTATCCCCGCAGCGAATGCCACGCCTGGGGCGCGCTTGCCCTCTGGGAGCTGCCCTCCGCCGTGCTCGGCGTCCGTCCCGCCTCGCCCGGCTGTGAGACCATCGCCGTCCGTCCGGTTCCCGGCGTGCTCACAGAAGCCTCGGGGAGGGTCCTCACGCCGAAGGGAATGCTTTCCGTTTCCTGGAAAAAGACGGAAGCGGGGATCGATCTCACGGTCGGCGGAGCGCCGGAGCTCCTCCGGCGGGTCGTCCGCTGACGGTGCCTTTCCGCATCGTTTCAGCCGCTGCACCGGCAGCATTGCGCGATCTCCCGGCCGCAGCCGGAACCGGTTTTCGCGCCGCGAGCCGGTTCTGTCCGAAGAGACACGACGAAAACCGGCCGCCCGATTCCCCTGCCGGGAACCTGGGCGGCCGGTTTTTTTAAAGGGCTTCCACGAAACGGTGGGAGCCGTTTTTGTATTCATAGACCCGCAGCTCGCAGTTCTTCGGCTTCGGACGCCAGCGGTAGCCCCGGGGGCAGTCCTCGAGATACCCTCGCAGCGACCGGATAATGCCGCCGTGGCAGGCGACGAGCACCCGCTCGTAGTCCTTCTGCTCCAGCTCCTGAAGGAACTCCCGGCTCCGCTTCACCATGGAGGCGGTGCTCTCCACGCCCTTTGGCGCGGGAAAGAGCTCCGGCAGGGCCCAGTAGAGGGTCATCGCCGGTCCGAGCAGGGCGTAGTTTCGCTGCTCGTAGGGGCCGAAATCCGTCTCGATGATCCGTCTGTCACGGATGACGACCTCCTCGGGGACGCCCCCGATGATGGAGGCGGTGCGCACCGCGCGGCTGAGGGGGCTCGCGTAGACCGCGTCGAAGGAGAGATCTCCGATGCGCCTGCGGACGGCCTCCGCCTGAGATATGCCGGTTTCGTTCAGGGGCTCGTCGCTTAATCCCTGCATGAGTTTCTGCCGGTTGAGGCGGGTCTGCCCGTGTCTTGTCAGATAGATCAGCATGGCCGTTCCTTTCGCATTTTAAGAATCGTGCGGAGCTGCGCCGCGGAACATAGGATCGCTGCCCGGCGGAAGAGGCCGGAAGGGCCTTTTACGCCTGCTGCTATCCTACCACAGACCGCGGAAAAATGGAAGGAGGCGGGGCGCTTGACAGGGCAGGACGGGAACGCTATATTAGATATATAAAACCCTTTTATAAATGTGACACAAAGACCCGCCGGACACAAGCGGTTCCGCCGTTTTTTACGCAGAAGCGGCAGGAACTGCGAAGACAGAAGAGGGAGGACACGAATTTGAACGAATTGAAACCGGCTGTCACCCAGCTGAGAAAAGCAAACCGCAACCGGATCTTCCGGTTCATTTACGACGCGCCGAGACCGGTCAGCAAGCAGCAGATCGCCCAGGAGCTGGGGTTTTCCCTGCCGACGATCCATAAGACCATCGCGGAGCTCCTGGAGGCGGAGCTGATCCGTCCCGGGGAGATCCAGGCGTCCACGGGCGGCCGCAGGGCGATCGGCTATATTCCCGACGCTTCCGCCCGCTTCTCCGTGGGGATCTCCCTCACCAACAACCATCTGCGCTTTCTGGCCTCGGATCTGTGCATGGGCGAACTGGCCTACAAGGAGCTGGACATCCGCGAAGCCCTGGATTCCGTGAAGATCGGGGAGCGGATCGAGACCGAGCTGGACCGCTTTCTCACCGAGAATCGCCTCCCGAAGGAGAAGCTCCTCGGCGCGGGCATAACGATCCCCGGGGTCATCGACCGCGAGGAGGACATGGTGGTGCTCTCGCCGACGCTGAAGCTGAAGAACATCTCCCTTCTGGACATCCGGAAGCGCATCTCGATCCCGGTCTATTTTGAAAATGACAGCACCAGCTCCGGCTTTGCGGAGCACCGCGCGCGCCAGCAGGAGCTCATGAACGGGGATTTCGTCTACCTGTCCCTGGAAAACGGCGTCGGCGGCGCCATTTTCCTGAACGGACGGCAGTACGACGGCGTCAACGGCAGAAGCGCGGAATTCGGTCACATCTGCGTGGAATCCGGAGGCCTTGCCTGCGCCTGCGGCCGGCATGGGTGCCTCGAGGCCTACTGCTCCATGCTGCGGATCAGCGAGAAACTCTCCGTGACGGCGGCTACCTTCTTTCAGGTACTGCGGGAGGAGCCGGACGGACGGGACCTTCCCTGGGAGCGCAGGGAGGAATTCCGGCTCCTGTGGGAGGACTACCTGCACCATCTGGCCATCGGCGTCAGCAATCTCCGGCTGACCTTCGACTGCGACGTGGTGATCGGGGGGACCATGCTCCTGTATCTGCAGGAGGATTTCGGGCGTCTCCGGGAAATGGCAGCGGCGCTCGATCCGTTCACGAACCGCGCGGATTATCTTCTGCCGGGACATTTCCCGAAGCAGGCGGATATGCGCGGCGTCGCCTGGTATTTCACGAACCGTTTCGTAGAGGAGCTGTAGATATGCGCGCGGTGAATCTGTACTGCCTCTGCCAGATCCGCGGAGAGAAGGAGTTCTCTCTGTG
>ONST01000197.1 GCA_900320575.1 uncultured Eubacteriales bacterium | reverse complement strand
CAGAGCATCGTCATGTCCATCGCGCTCATCGTGATCCTGTTCTTCGGGATCGGCAAGGCCGGCGGCCTTGACGCGGTGATGGAGAACGCCCGCAGCCTCCCCGGCTATCTCGGCTTCACCGCCACCTACGACGCCGCGTCCAATTCTTCCGTGCCCTATACGGCGCTGACGATCGCCTCCACGCTGGCCTGGGGCCTCGGCTACTTCGGCATGCCCCACATCCTGCTGCGGTTCATGGGCATTGAAAATGACGAAAAGCTGAAGCTCTCCCGGAGAGTCGCCTCCGTCTGGGTAGTGATCTCCATGGCAGCGGCGGTCTGCATCGGTATCGTGGGCCTGGGCATGTCCCACGCGGGAGCGATCGGGAACCTGGAGGGATCCGCTTCCGAGACCATCGTGGTCGTGATCTCCGAACTGCTCTCGAAGAACGGCATCCTGGCGGCGCTCCTGGCGGGCGTGGTCCTCTCCGGCATCATGGCCTCCACGATGTCCACCGCGGACTCCCAGCTGCTGGCGGCCTCGTCCTCGGTATCGAACGACATCCTGGTGAAATTCTTCCATTTTAAGACCAGTGCCCGCGCACAGCTGCTGATCTCCCGTCTCTCGCTGATCGGCATCGCGATCCTGGGCATTTTCCTGGCCTGGGACAGCAACAGCTCCGTATTCCAGATCGTGTCCTTTGCCTGGGCGGGCTTCGGCGCGGCCTTCGGACCGGTGATGCTGCTGGCGCTCTTCTGGAAGCGCTCCAACCGCTACGGCGCGGTCGCAGGCATGCTCTGCGGCGGGATCATGATCTTCATCTGGAAGTTCCTCGTGCGTCCCATGGGCGGCGTCTGGAACATCTACGAACTGCTGCCGGCGTTCCTTGCGGCCCTGGCAGTCAATGTGATCGTATCGCTTGCGACCCCGGCTCCGGAGAAAGAACTCGTACGAACCTTTGAGGAGGTCTGAGAAATGAACGACGAACGAAAACGCTGCGCCTGGGGAGATCGGTCCGAGCTCCTTAAGAAGTATCATGACGAAGAATGGGGCGTTCCGGTCCACGACGACCGGAAGCATTTTGAACACCTGCTGATGGAATCCATGCACTGCGGCCTCAGCTGGGAGCTGATGCTGAAGAAACGGGAGATCTTCCGGGCGTGCTTCGCGGATTTCGATCCGGATCAGGTCGCCCGCTTTGACGATACGGACGTCGCGCGGATCCTGCAGTATCCCGGAATGATCCGCTCGGAGCGGAAGATCCGCGCCGTGATTGGCAATGCCGGCCGTTTCCTCGCGATCCGGCGGGAATTCGGCAGCTTCGACCGCTACATCTGGTCCTTCACCCGCGGAAAGATCTACGTCTACAAGACCCTTCTGCGCGGGCAGCTGCAGACGACCAGCCCCCTGTCCGACGAGATCAGCGCGGATCTGAAGAAGCGCGGGTTCCGGTATCTCGGGAGCGTCACGGTCTACTCTTTCCTGCAGGCCGCAGGGATCCTGCTCGAGCACGAGCCGGACTGCTTCCGTTTTCAGGAGCTGCTGGACAGCGCGGACGCCGAGGTGCGCCTCATGAACACGGTCTATCTCGACGAAGTGCCGGAGCGCGCCTGGGAGTGCGAATACTCCTGCGGAGCGGTGCTCTATACCCGGGTGGAAGGAGAGATCCGTTATCTGCTGACCCAGTCGCATAAAGGGGAATACGGCCTTCCCAAAGGACACCGCATGGCGGGAGAGAAGAAGGAGGAGGCCGCGCTCCGGGAGATCCTCGAGGAGACCGGGATCCGCGCGCGCCTTCTGCCCGGAAAACAGTGGCGGGAGATCCGCACGGTCGCGCAGAACGACCGCGCCGTCAAGAAGATCACCTATTTTCTCGCGGATTACGAGGACCAGGAGATCCGCGTGCAGGAGGAGGAGCTCCTTGGCTGCGCGCTCGTGACCTTTGAAGAGGCGATGCGCCTGCCGCTGCAGACGCCCCGCGTCGCGGAGATCCTCGCGGACGCCGACGCGTTCCTCCGATCCGGAGGCGCTCTTTCGCCCCGCGCGGCAGAATAACGCAGGTATGATCCGGGCCCTTAGGGGCCCGGTCTTTTTATGCCGGAGATCAGGCCGTAAAACATGAGAATATTCTGAAAATAAATGATGAAGAAAAAATATAACAGAAACTATTGACAAAACAGATTCAATCCGCTATTATAATCTCAACAAAAGACAAGAGAAATCAAACAAATGAAAAGATCTTATCATTTGGAGGACGGACCGATGTACTAGTCAAACGATCAGCATAAAACAAAAGCTGAAAGGAACTCATCAAATAACTGGAGGTCTGAACCGTTGGACAGATAAGGTACAGGTAAAAGCGATCCGTACAACTGAATAAGGAGGTCAAGCAAATGCATAATAAGTTTATTTGCTAAGAGGGCTGTTAGATGACGAGAAAGTCTGACAGCCCTTTTATATTGCGCATTTCTCCGGATCTGTGCTAAGATACCTCTCGGATTTAGGAGGTCGGTCATGGTCCGGGAAAAGCAGTTCTACAAAACCTTTTTTTCGATGCTGTTCCTTCTTGCGGGACAGAATGTCATCACCCTGCTCGTCAATCTGGCGGACAATATGATGCTCGGCGCCTACAGCGAGGTCTCGCTGTCCGGCGCGGCGGCGGTCAACCAGGTCCAGTTCGTCTTTCAGATGATCACCGCCTCCTTCGGGAACGGCCTGGCGATCCTCGGGACCCAGTATTTCGGAAAGAATGATCTTCCGCGGGTCCGGCAGCTCGCCTCGGTCGCCATGCGGTTTGCGGTCGTTACCGCTCTTATCCTCTTTACGGTCATGTCACTCATTCCCGGCCGCGTTATTTCCATCTTTACTGCCGATGAAGCCATCATCGCGGAGGGCGTCCGCTACGTGCGGATCATCCGCTTTACCTATCTGTTCTTCGCGGTCACCCAGCTGCTGCTGGCGGCCCTCCGCACTGCGGGAGACGCGCGGATCGCATTGATCCTGTCGCTCGTCGCCCTCGGCGTCAACTGCTGCATCAATTATACGCTGATCTTCGGCCGGTTCGGCGCGCCGGAGCTGGGCATTACCGGCGCCGCGGTCGGCACGCTGGCGGCGCGGACCGTCGAACTGGCGGTGCTTCTTTGGTATCTCGCCCGCCGGGAGAAGAAGCTGCGCCTCCGCTTCCGGGATTATCTGTCCTTCGACCGGACCCTCGGGAAAGACTATGTGAAAGTGACGCTCCCGGTGTTCGTCACCGACGCCCTGTGGGGCTTCAATACCGCGGCGCAGAACGCGATCCTCGGGCACATGACCGCCCGCGCGATCGCCGCGAATTCCGTGGCCTCCACGCTCTTCCTGACCGTGAAATCCTCAGCGATCGGCTCCTCCCAGGCCTCGGGCTTCCTGATCGGACGGAGCATTGGAGAGGGGGATGAGGCGAAGGTAAAGCGCTACGCGAAGACGCTGCAGCTGCTGTTCCTTGCGATCGGCGCGGCATCGTCCCTGATCCTCTTCCTGATCCGCGGGCCGGTGCTTTCGGTCTACCGCCTGGAGCCGGAGACGAAGGCGATGGCGGCGCAGTTCCTTTCGATCCTTGTGGTGATCAATTTCACGATGGCCTATCAGATGCCCACGAATACAGGCATCATCAAGGCCGGAGGGGCCACCCGCTACTGCATGGTGCTCGATCTGATCTCGACCTGGGTCATCGTGCTGCCGCTGGCCTTCGTGCTGGCTTTTTATATGAAGGTGCCGCCGTATATCGTGGTCTGGTGCCTCAACGCGGACCAGATCTTCAAGGGGATCCCCGCATTTATCAAATGCAATTACGGACACTGGATTCACCGGCTGACCCGCGCGGACAGCCCTGAACAATAAAGACCTGCAAGGAGGCTTAACATGACAGACGATCTGCTGGAGCGGTTCTTACGCTACGTGAAAATTGACACCCAGTCCGCGGAGGACACGGAGGAACAGCCCTCCACCGCGAAGCAGCGCGATCTCGCGGACCTGCTCGCGGAAGAGCTGCGGGAGATGGGAGCGGAGGTCGATTACGACCGGGAATACTGCTACGTCTACGCGAAGGTGCCGGGAACGCTTCCCGCCCTCGGCTTCGTATCCCATATGGATACCTCGAACGCCGCGTCCGGGACCAACGTACAGCCCCGCATCATCCGGAATTACGACGGGAACGACCCGCTGCTGAAGACCGGGGATTTCCCGGAGCTTCTGAACCACATCGGCGAGGACCTGATCGCCTCGGACGGCACGACGCTGCTCGGCGCGGACGACAAGGCCGGCGTGGCGGAGATCATGGAGCTCGCGGCCTTCTATCTCGCGCATCCGGAGAAGCCGCACCGGGAGATCCGCATCGCCTTCACCCCGGACGAAGAGGTGGGGAGAGGCACCGAGCACTTCGATATCGGGCGCTTCGGCGCGAAGGAAGCCTACACCGTCGACGGCGGGAAGTTCGGGGAGATCGAATACGAGTGCTTCAACGCGGCGGGCCTTACCGCGGAATTCTCCGGCAGATCCGTGCATCCCGGAGACGCCAAGAACAAGCTGCGCCACGCCTGCGCCTTTGCGATGGAGTTCCAGTCCATGCTTCCGCCCTGGGAGGTGCCGGAGCACACCGAAGGCTATGAGGGCTTCTACCATCTGCTGGAAATGAAGGGCGACGTGGAGAAGGCGGTCCTCAAATACATCATCCGCGACCACGACGCGGAGAAATTTGCTGCCCGCAAGGCATATGCGGAGCGGGTCGGCGTTTTTCTCAACGAAAAGTACGGGGAGGGAACCGTCCGCGTTACGATCCGCGACCAGTACCGGAATATGGCCGAGGTGCTCGCGGATCACATGGATCTCGTCGACCGCGCGAAGGAGGAGATGGCGGCCCTCGGAGCTGTGCCCGAGGCAAAAGCGATCCGCGGCGGCACGGACGGGGCGGCGCTGAGCTTCCGCGGGGTCCCCTGCCCGAACTTAAGCACCGGCGGGTATAATTTCCACGGCCGGTTCGAATACGCCTCCCTCCAGGAAATGCACAAGAGCGCGGAGCTCCTCGTGCGGCTCGCCGCATTGTAAAAAAGAGAGAATTTCCTGTTTTAACATTTACACTTCGGACGTGTTATTTTATAATAGGAACAGAACATTTTTGCGCGAAGTTGTTCATTCTGCACAACTTGCGCCCGGGATGTCCGGCGAAAGGACCGGCGGCGGGGCAGATCCTGACCCACCCGGAAGGTTCTGCGTCTCAACTATTATACAGGAGGGTTTCCAATGAAAGAAGAAATGCTGGCTATGATCCTGGCAGGTGGCCGGGGCAGCCGTCTCCACGATCTCACGAACAAGGTCGCGAAACCGGCTGTGTACTACGGAGGAAAGTACCGCATCGTTGACTTTCCCTTAAGCAACTGCGCGAACAGCGGGATCGACGTCGTTGGTGTTCTGACGCAGTACGAGTCTGTGCTTCTTAACAGCTACGTCGCATCCAGCGGCCGCTGGGGCCTGGATTCCAAGGGCAGCGGCGTCTTCGTCCTGACTCCGAGAGAAAAGGCGGATACAGGCCTTGACGTTTACCGCGGCACGGCGGACGCCATTTCCCAGAATATCGACTTCATCGATACCTATGATCCGGAATACCTGCTGGTGCTCTCCGGCGACCATATCTACAAGATGAACTATGACGAGATGCTGGATTACCACAAGGCAAAGGGCGCGGAAGCGACCATCGCGGTCCGCGAGGTCCCGTGGAAGGAAGCCAGCCGCTTCGGTATCATGAATACCAACGAAGAGGGCGACATCGTGGAGTTCCAGGAGAAGCCGAAGGAGCCGAAAAGCAACCTCGCCTCCATGGGCATCTATATCTTCACCTGGAAGACCCTGCGGAAGATCCTGGTCGCGGATATGAAGAATCCGGAATCCACCCATGACTTCGGCAATGACGTCATCCCCACCCTTCTTGCGGACAACAAGAAGCTGGTGGCCTACACCTTTGCCGGCTACTGGAAGGACGTAGGAACCATCGATTCTCTGTGGGAAGCGAATATGGATCTGCTCGACAAGAAGAACGAGCTGAACCTGGGCGATCCCGCGTGGAAGATCTACACCGAGGACAGCAACGAGCTTCCACAGTACGTCGGACCGGAAGCCAATATCGGCAGGGCCTATATTGACCAGGGCTGCTGGATCGAGGGCGAAGTGAAGAATTCGGTGCTCTTTACCGGCGCGAAGGTCGAAGCCGGCGCGAAGGTCATCGACAGCGTGCTGATGCCGGGCGCAGTGGTCGGCAGCGGAGCCGTGGTGACCCGGGCTCTGGTAGCCGGCGATGTGCGCATCGGAAAGAACGCCGTGGTCGGCAGCGCGGACAGCGAGAACATCGAGCTGGTGGCAAAACGTGTGAAGGGAGAGGACTGATATGGCAAAAGCATTTGGTATTGTCACGGCGTCTGCCGGACAGGTATATGTTCAGGGGCTCAACGATCATCGCCCCATCGGCGCATTCTCCTTCCTCGGAAGATACCGCGCCATCGATTTCCCGATCTCCAACATGAGCAACAGCGGCATCGACCGCATCCAGGTCTACATCGACCGCCGTCCGCGGTCCCTGACCGAGCATCTGGGATCGGGCCGTCACTACAACATCAACTCCAAGCGCGGCAAGATCCAGCTGCTCTATCCGGACACCAGCTATGTCAACGCCATCTACAACACGGACATCGCGGCGTTCCACGAGAACCTGGACAGCATTTCCCGCATGCACGAGGAGTATGTGGTCATCGCTCCGAGCTATATGATCTACACCTATGATTACGAGGAGCTGCTGAACAGGCACATCGAATCCGGCGCGGACGTCACCCTTCTCTATCACCGGGTCGACAGTGCGAAGACCTCCTTCCTGAGCAACCTGGTCCTGAACCTGAACCGCCAGAAAGGCGTTCAGTCCATCGAGCGGAATCCGGGCACCAAGAAGGACCAGAACGTCTTCATGGACACCTACGTCATGAAGAGGGAGCTTTTCGTGGAGCTCATCGAGAAGGCCAAGAAGATCTCCTCCATGTACACGCTGGCTCAGATCCTCAACGCGGAAAATGAAGAGCTCGATATCCGCGGTGTGGCGCACAAGGGTTATTTCGCGGCGCTCACAGAATTCAACAGCTACTACCGCTCCAACCTGGATATGCTGGATCCGGAGGCGCGCAAGGGCCTCTTCAAGGCAGACTGGCCGATCTACACCAGAACCACAGATGCCTGCCCGACCCAGTTCTACGAGACTTCCTCGGTGAAAAACGCGCTGGTCGCGAACGGCTGCACGATCGAAGGCACTGTCGAGAACTCTGTCATCGGCCGCGGCGTGAAGATCAGAAAGGGCGCTGTCGTCAGGAACTGCGTGGTCCTGGCATACGTGGAGATCGGCGAGAACGTACTGGTCGAGAACCAGGTCATCGACAAGTGGGCAAAGGTGATCCACGGCAACAAGATCGTGGCGGATCCGGAGCATCCGGGCTACATCAACCGCGACGATACGCTTTGATCCGTATAGAAACGGGACACAACGGGGAGCGCGAAGGCGCTCCCCATTTTTGAAAAATGGCTGAAAATACCGTATCTTTTTCGTACATAACAAATACCGGGCTCGTCCGGGAGCATAATGAGGATAACGTCGGCTTCCTGGGGAAGAGCCTTCCCGAGGAGCACGGCTCGATGTTCCGGGCCGTGACGGAGGAAGTACCGCTTTCCGCATGCGCGGCCGCCGGCGTCTTCGACGGCATGGGCGGAGAGGCCGCGGGAGAGGCGGCTTCCTGCGCGGCCGCGGCTGCCTTTGCGGCCTTTCCCTTCGAACAGGGAACGGGGGAGGAGCTTGTCCTCGCGTTCACGGCGATGGAAGAGGCGGTGGCCTCGATGGCGAAGGAACGGCGCATTTCCCTTACGGGGACGACGGCTGTGACCGTGCTCACGAAGGGAAGACACGCCTCGATCGGACATCTGGGGGACAGCCCTGCCTTCCTTTGCCGGAACGGGAAACTGTCCCTGCTCACGAAGCCCCACACGGACGCGGAGCTCATGGAGAAGCTGGGCATCCGCACCGGCGGCAAGGGGCGGCTCACGCGGTTCGTGGGCATGAGCACCTCGCTTCTGGTGCCGGAGCCGGAGCTTGGGAGCGTGGACATCCGGCCGGGAGACCGGCTGCTTCTTTGCAGCGACGGCCTGAGCGATCTGCTCTTAAGGGAAGAGCTCGCGGAGGTCCTCGCAGCCATATCCGCTCCGGGACGCGCGGCGGAGGAGCTCTTCCTCCGGGCGATGGAACGCGGCGGGAAAGACAATATCACGGTGCTGCTCGTGCAGTACCCGGACGAAATGACGGGTGAATGATGAACGACAGAATTCTGATTTACAACCGGTACGCAGGCGCGGAGATCCTTCTTCCGGATCTCTCTGAGGGCGAATACAGTTTTCTTCTTGAGAGCGTGCCCTTCCATATTCCGAGGGACCTGTCCGTCCGCATGATCGTGATGGACGGCCACTGGACCTTTGCATCGACGAAGAATTACCGTCTGGTGCGCGGCGCGGAAAACTGCTTTGAGAAGCGTCTCCACGAGGGGGATATCCTGGAGCTGAAGCCCGACCGCACGACAGATCCTCTGCTGATCTTCATCGCGGACCGGCCAGCGGAGATCCCGTCTGTCCAGAAGTTCATCCTCGACCCGAAATCCCTGAAGACGATCCGGGTCGGGACCGACCTCAGCTGCCAGATCCGGGTCAGCTCGCTGCCGCTTCTTGCGCCCTGCCACTACGTTCTGGAGCTGCAGGGGAAGGAGTGGTACTTAAGCTGCACCTCCCCGAATGTGGTTTATGTCAACCATATCTGCACCGAGCGCACGAAGCTCAGCTACGGTATGGTGGTGGAGGTCTGCGGATTCTCCCTCATTTTCCTCGGAGACCTGATCGCGGTCGTCGATCCCTGCATCTCCGGCGCGGAGATCCACTCCTCCCTTGCTCCGGCCGACGAGACGACGCTGAAGTGGATGTCCCACATCGCCAACTATACCGTGGACGCGGAGGAGGAGATCCTCTTCAGCCCGGCGCCGCGCCAGGTGGCGGAGTACGACACGGAGCCCGTGGAGATCGACGGGCCGCCCGCGCCCAAGGAACTGAAGCAGAAATCGGTGATCGCCACCATCGGACCTTCGTTTTCCATGGTGATCCCGATGCTGATCGGCGTCTTCCTGCTCGGTACCTTCGCCCCAGCGGGGCTTCTGATGATGGGAGGCTCGGCCATCTGCATGTCCTTCTGGGCGGTCAAGAACATGAAGGACCAGAAGAAGGAAAATATCGCCGAAGAAGAGAAGCGCCACGCGAAATACAAGGCGTACCTCGAGAAGAAGGAGGCGGAGATCAAGGCTGCCTATCAGCACAACGCGAGCCTGATGACCGGCGCCTATCCCTCCTCGCAGGAGTGCCTGACCTACGACCACACCAGCAAGGGCCTGTGGAACCGCAACCGGAACCAGCAGGACTATCTCTTCGTGCGTCTGGGCACCGGCGAACAGGATTTCCAGAAGGAGATCAAGGTGCCGGCGGACCATTTCACGCTGATCGAGGACGAGCTGGCCGGAGAACCCGCGCGCATCCGGAACGAGTACCGGGTCCTCCACAACGTGCCGGCGGGCATCAGCCTCGGGGAACACTCCCTCGTTGGCATTATCGGCGGCATGAACCGGGCGGGCTGCTATCCGGTGCTGTGGACACTGATCACTCAGCTGGCCGCCAACTACGATTATTCCGACCTGAAGCTCGTACTCCTGGTGGACGGCACCAATCCGCTGGACCGCCTGCTTCTCGAGAAAACGAAATGGCTGCCTCACATGTGGTCGGATGACCAGAGCTTCCGCTACGCCGGAGAGTCCCGGGAGAGCGTCCGCGAGGTCCTGAGCCAGCTGAACGCGATGTTGAAGAACCGCTGGGAGCTGGCGAAGAACGACCAGACCTGGAACCACGCGGCGCGCTACGTGATCCTGGCCACTTCCCCGCAGCTTCTGGAGGGCAATATGGCCTCCGTCTATCTCTTTGATCAGGACGTGGACATCGCCACCAATACCTTCATCTGCTCGGAGGATTTCGGACATCTGCCCAACGAGTGCGAGTATATGATCCAGAACGACGCCGCCTTCCGCGGCTGCTACTCGGTGCGCGACGCCAGGAGCCGCTGGAAGGAGATCCGCTTCGATCTGGTGGAGCCCTTCCGTGTGGAGGCGCTTGCCGCAAGGCTCGCCCGGGTGCGGATCCAGACGCCGGATACCCAGCAGGAGATCCCGGACGTTCTGACCTTCCTCGACATGTACCGGGCGGGAAGCGT
>ONST01000149.1 GCA_900320575.1 uncultured Eubacteriales bacterium | reverse complement strand
TCAGAAGGACCGTGCCTTCCGCGGAGATCTCCTCCGCCAGCGACTTCTTGGCATTCACCAGATCCGTCAGGGAAGAAAATTCCGATTTGTAGTAATACTTGTCAACCGTTGTGTCGCCGGTCTCGACCAGCTTCGTGCTGGACGTGCCCAGGCGCGTATTGATGAACGCGGCCCGGATGGCGGTGTAAGACGTTGCCACAAGGCTGATTGCGAGCAGAGAGGCAAAGAAGCCTGTCAGCCCACGCATGAGTCCTTTCTTCATACATGACCTCCTTTTTATTTCCGGCGTCTCCCGCCGGTAAGTTACCCTTCGTCATGCGGATCTGACGGGAGGACAGGGAAGATGCCGCCCTTCCTTTTTTAATGGATCCTTCCCGCAGGCACCGCATGCCCGATTGGTAAAATTATAACAAAAAGCCGGCCGCATGCGCATCTTCTTTGCGCAAACGGTCGGTTTTTGAACGCAATCCGTCATGGTTTTTGTGGGATTTTTACAGATAGTTTTTTCGAAAACGGTTTCTTTCCCTGCAGATCATCCCGAATGGTCCTGCCCGGCAGGGACCGGGATCAGCAGATTGACGGAGAACCAGCCGTTCCGGGCCCGCACCCGCATCGAGCCTCCGTATTTTTCAGCGGCGCTTTTGATGCTTCGAAGGCCGAAGCCGTGATAGACGGCGTCCTCCTTCGTCGTCAGAGGCAGGCCGTTCCGCATGCGCAGCTCGCCCGCGAACCGGTTCTCAGTCCCGATATGAAGAAAGCCCTTCTGCCGGGACACGCGCAGCAGGATCTGCCGCTCATTCTTTTCCGGAAGCGTGGAAGCGCCCTCTATGGCGTTGTCCAGAAGATTCCCGAAGAGCGAGCTGACGTCCATCGGATGGAGGAACGACAGCGCCTCCCCATCGGCCACGATATTGAGGCTGATGCCCTTCTCCTGGCAGACCAGCGCCTTTCCCGCGAGGATCGTGTCGAGGATCCCGTTCCCGGTCTTGTTCTGCGCCTCGTACTGCCGGATCTCCTCCTCCATCTGATCGAGATAGGCCAGCTTTTCCTCATCTCTTACACCGCTCCGCAGGAGCGCGATCTGGTGCTTCAGATCGTGATACTTGCGGTTGACCACCGCGATGCTCTCCTCGGACTGCCGGTAATTGGCGTACTGCATTTCCAGAAGCTGCCTCATGTGCTCCGCCTCGCCGCGGGCCTGGGTCTGCCGCATCAGCAGATGATAGAAAAAGGCAATGCCCACCCCGGCGAAATCCGCCAGTGTCCGGATAATAAAGATCTCCGCGGTATGCTGGGTGGTAAAGGGCGTATTGCTCAGGACGAAGCTGATATTGCTGACCGCGTAGAAGAAGATCTGGATCAAGAAGAGAAGGACCGCCTCGCTCCAGCGCAGGCGGAGCGGCTCCTGCCCCCGGTCGACCCGGCTCTCCAGGATCCAGGCCGCAAGGAACATCACCGCGTGCGTCGGCACAAGAAACAGCAGATTCGTGCGCATATTGAGCGGCATCCCAAGGACCGTCAGCCCGTAGTAAAAGAGCTGCCATTCCAGAGATGCGGTCAGTTCCCCGAACATGAAGGCGCGGATGGAAAGATAGAAGAGCTGCGGCAGTTCTCCGCTGCAGCACAGGCAGACCATCAGAAAAATGCTGAGAAAATCCAGCGACACGAACGGCACGAAGAGCGCGAGGCGCGCCCCGTGGGTGATGGTCATAAAGAAACCGAGCCACAGAAGCGTCCCCATCTGTACCAGAAACGGCCTCCAGCCCCGCTTCCGTCCAGGAAAACGGTACAGAAAGCCCATCGTGCTGATCCAGTAGGACAGCGCGTAATAGATGCCTGGCGTATTCAGAAGATCGACCTTCAAAGGCTCCATGCGTCTATTTCCCCACAGAATCCAGATAATCATTAAGCGCGTCGAGGAGCGGCTTCCTTCTGGCGCGGCTCACCTGCACGCGTTCCCCGCCCACCAGCAGGTCCGTATCCTGAAAGCCCTCGACATGGGCGAGATTCACCACGTATCCCTTGCTGCACTGGAAAAAGGGCTCCCCTTCCAGAGTCTGCAGCACCGACCGCATCGACGCCTTGGTCATAAACTCCCCGTCCAGCGTGTGATAGCACAGATCGTGATCCAGCACGTCGATGTAGAGGACCCTCGAGAGCGGGAGCTTCCGGGATCCGTTCTTCATATGGATGATCAGATAGTGCTCCTCCTGCTTCTTCATATGGGAAATGGCGCGGGCGAGGCTCCCCTCGAAGGCCGGATAGCTCACCGGCTTCAGGATATAGTCCAGCGCGCCGACCCGGTATCCCTCGATCGCGTACTGCGGCATATTGGTGATGAAGATGATCGTCACCTCTTCGTCCGCCCCGCGGATCTTTTTCGCGGCCTCCATCCCGTTCATGGCTCCCATCTCGATATCCATCAGGATCAGGTCGAATTCCGGCGCATACTCCCGCGCGATCTGTTCCCCGTCGGTGAAC
>ONST01000141.1 GCA_900320575.1 uncultured Eubacteriales bacterium | reverse complement strand
TCGCCGGAGAGTCCTTTCCCGTGTGCATGAAAATGCGGGAACGCTCCCCACGGAAGATCCGCGAACACGTCAAAGGTAAGGGGAGGATGTTTTTATGGATCAGTTTCGTGCCTTTTTAAAACGCAAGGATATCGTAATTTCCGCCAGACGCTACGGCATCGACGCCCTCGGCGCCATGGCGCAGGGACTCTTCTGCTCCCTGCTGATCGGAACGATCATCAACACGATCGGCAGCCAGTTCCATATCGGCGTGCTCACGCAGCCGGTAGCGGTCGTCTCCGGGATCGAGTACGCGGTGGGCGGCCTGGCCTCCGCCATGAGCGGTCCGGCGATGGCCGTGGCGATCGGCTACGCCCTGCACTGCCCGCCGCTGGTGCTCTTTTCCCTGATCACGGTCGGCTTTGCTTCCAACGCCCTCGGCGGGGCGGGCGGCCCTCTGGCCGTGCTCTTCGTCGCGATCCTGTCCGCCGAGATCGGCAAAGCGGTCTCAAAAGAAACGAAGGTGGACATCCTGGTGACGCCGCTCGTGACCATCGGTGTCGGCATCGCGCTCTCGGCCCTGCTGGCCCCCGCGCTCGGCAAGGCGGCCATGAAGATCGGCGACGTCATCATGTGGGCGACCGAGCTGCAGCCGTTCCTGATGGGCATTCTCGTATCGGTCCTGGTAGGCGTCGCGCTGACGCTGCCCATTTCCTCGGCCGCGATCTGCGCCGCACTGGGGCTCACCGGTCTGGCCGGCGGAGCTGCCGTAGCGGGCTGCTGCGCCCAGATGGTAGGCTTTGCGGTCATGTCCTTCCCGGAAAATAAATGGGGCGGCCTGGTCTCCCAGGGCATCGGCACCTCGATGCTGCAGATGGGCAATATCGTGAAGAATCCGCGGATCTGGATCGGACCGACCGTTGCTTCCGCGATCACCGGCCCTATCGCCACCTGCGTCTTTCATCTTGAGATGAACGGCGCCGCGGTCTCCTCCGGCATGGGCACCTGCGGCCTCGTCGGCCAGATCGGCGTCTACACCGGCTGGGTCAGCGACGTCGCCTCCGGAGCGAAGGCAGCGATCACGCCCATGGACTGGATCGGGCTGATCCTCATTTCCTTCGTGCTCCCGGCGATCCTCGCTCCGCTCATCAACCAGGTGTGCGTAAAGCTCGGCTGGGTGAAGCCCGGGGATATGAAGCTGAGCTGAAGCTTCTGAAAAAAGAGAAAGCCGCAGTCCGCTTTACGCGGCAGCCATAAGAATAAGCAGAAAAAAATACAGCTGAGCGATCAGCTGTATTTTCATGAAAAGGAGTCATTTATGCAGTTAAGCGATCTGAAGGAACTTCGAAAAGTCATCAAATCCAAGGAGCCGCCGGTAGACTGGGTCTACGGTCTCTATGTCTCCGCAGAAAACGAGCCGGTCTGGGAGCAGCTGACGCTCCTGGGAGCGATGGAGGAGGCGGAGTACTACCGCCATATCAACCTCTTCTCCCGGATCCTTGCCGGCGGTCTCGGAAAGAACGTCTTTGCGGTGCCGCTGACCGAACAGCCGGAGGGGCTGCTGAACCTGCGCTCCGCCCCCGGAAAGGAACTCTCCGAGCTGGAGGGCTTCCGGAACTTCCTGCTCGAAGAGCATCCGCACACCGATCCCTACTACGCGATGCTCGCGCATATCGCCTGGGACGTGCCCGCAAGAGGAACGGACCGGCGGCGTCTGGAGGACGGCGATGCGGTCTATTCCGCCCTGCTGTTCGCGCTCTGCCCCGCGTCTTTGTCCAGACCGGCCCTCGGCTATGAGGACGACCGGGTCAAGGAGCTCGCGAGGCGCTGGAATATCGGCAATCCGGTCTGCGGTTTCGTCTATCCCTCATTTTCCGACCGCTCGGAGGACCGGAACGAGGTCTTTGAGAGCAGCGCCGCCCCTGCGGCTGAGAACCTGTTCTCCGCGCTCTTTCAGGAAAAGACCGCTCCCGCCGGCGCGAAGGATCAGAAGGAGCTGTTCCAGGAGCTGATCAGCCGTCTGGACGTCTCTGTCGAGGACGCCGCGGCGCTCGGTGAAAGCCTGAAGGAGAAGGCCTCCCAGGAGGCCCCCTCCATCGACGCGGTCTCTTTATGCCGTCTGGCAAATGACTGCGGCATCGATACCGAGGGCCTGGCGGACCTCTATGAGGAGACGGTCGGAGACACGCCGCTGTCCGCGGCAGCCGTTTCCGAAAGCTTTGTTACGGTAAAAACAGATTCCGGCATGATCCGGGTCCCGGCTGAGAAATCCTCGCTGATTCAGACCCGGGTGATCGACGGCGTGGAATACCTGCTGATCCCGGCAGACGGGACGGTCCTCGTCAACG
>ONST01000083.1 GCA_900320575.1 uncultured Eubacteriales bacterium | reverse complement strand
TCCATGCGCTACAAGCCGGGCTCTGATATGTACACGGAGGCGGAGATGCAGCGGCGCATCTGGAAAATGAATCCCCGCATCGCCCTGACCAACGGTTTTGACCTGCTGGTGACCCACGCCCCGGCGAAGGGCTACGGGGATCTTCCGGATCTGCCGCACCAGGGCTTCGCCTGCTTTAATTCGCTGATGGCCCGCTATCAGCCGCGGTATATGGCTTTCGGGCACGTGCATCAGGAGTACGGGAATTTCCGGCGGGAATATGAGCATCCGAGCGGGGCGCGCCTGATCAACGCCTGCGGGTCTTACCTGCTGGAGATCGGGGAGGAGGAGCATCCGCCCCGCGGAAAGACCGGCTCCGGGCTCTATGACCTCTATATTTCCCTCATGGAGAGGAAGGGGAGTCCGTATTGATCAGGAAGCTTAAGAAAGATTTAACGGTTTAGGCGGTTGGATCTTTCTTATTTTGCGCGTAAACTTTAAGACGAAGAGCGGCGTTTTCCAAAGGGAAACGGCGTGCGGCTGCAGAAAGCGTAAAGGAGTGGCGGAAGAGATGTACAACATCCTGGTATGCGACGACGAAAAGGACATTGTGAATGCGCTGGAGATCTATCTCAGGATGGACGACTACCGCGTCTTTCCGGCCCGCAACGGGCGGGAGGCGCTGGAGATCATCGGGAAGCAGGAAATCCATCTGGTGCTGCTCGACATCATGATGCCGGAAATGGACGGGATGGAGACCCTGGCCCGGATCCGGGAGATCTCCAACGTGCCGGTCCTTTTCCTGACCGCGAAGAGCGAGGACACGGACAAGGTGCTGGGGCTCACGGTGGGCGCCGACGACTACATCACCAAGCCCTTCAATCCGGTGGAGCTGCAGGCACGGGTGAAATCCCACCTGCGCAGGTATATGCAGCTGGGCAGCGGGAAGAAGAAAGAGGCAGTCTTCGCCATCGGCGGCATCGAGCTCAACGACCAGACGAAGGAAGTGCTTCTGGACGGCGAGAAGGTGACCCTTACGCCGACGGAGTTCGAGATCCTGAAGCTCCTGATGCAGAATCCGGGCGTGGTGTTCTCCCCGAAGGAGATCTACCAGAGGGTCTGGAAAGAGCTGCCCTGCGGCGCGGAAAATACGGTGGCGGTCCACATCCGCCATCTGCGCGAAAAGATCGAATACAATCCGGCGGAGCCCCGGTATCTCAAGGTAGTCTGGGGCCACGGATATAAGCTCGAGGGATAAGGAACGCCCGGCCGGATGTACGGCCGGGATATAAGAATGCAGCCGGGGGAGACAATAATGGCGGGGAAGAGGAAAAAGCGCGTGAGCATGTGGCAGAAAGCGCTGCTGGTGCTGCTGGCGGTACTGACCGGGACAGCGGCGTTTTTTCACGCCTTCGGCCTGATCCTCGTGACGACCTCCGACGCGCGGGTGATGACGGAGGAGCAGGTCCGGTCGGAAGCCTATGACCTGTGCAGCCGGAATTACGCGGCCTATCTTCTGTCGGGCATCGCCAACGGCGGAGGCGTCTTCGAACCGGATTCCATGCAGATAGAGCACTGCCGCCTGGATTACGCGGTGGTCATGAGCAGCTCGCCGGATCTCATCCCGGAGGATCTGGGAGAGACGGAGATCCGCAAGGAGGGCGGCAATACCGCCGTATACCTCGAGATCTCCGACAACTGGTCCGGAACGTCCGTCGACGGGACCGGTGAAGAGCGATGGACGGAGGTCCTGTACGTCAGCCCGGAATTTTCCGGCTATACCGGTTTCTTAAGGAGTCTGGAGGGCCTCGACTGGACCGGGACCTGGAATACGGAGAGCTTCCTCGAGTGCGTGCGGCAGGGCCCGTTCTACGACGCCGCGGACAGCGGGAACCCGGGACCCTGGTATTTTGTGCTCTACCGCGTCTCGGACAGCCGCGCCGTGGAGGGCGACCTCTATGAGCAGGCGGATGCCTGGGTACAGGCATTTCTGCTCTTCCGCCGGTACGGCGTGCTGGCGCTGGTGCTGCTGGCCGCGGTCTTCCTGACGGCCTGGGGCCTGCTCCTTGACGCGGCCGGCCGGAGAGCGCAGGACGGTGAGATCCATCTGCGCTTCACGGACCGGATCCCCTTCAGCATCCTGACGGCGGCAGATCTGATGATCCTGGGGCTCCTGGCGGCATTTTTCACGTCGCTGGTCGAGATCAGCCGGGAATTTACGCTGGAATTCATCACGGAAGTACTGGTCACGATCGCGGCGCTCGCGATCCTTTCCGGGATCTTTTATACCATGAGCGTCGCGGTGCGGGTGAAGTCGAAGCAGTTCTGGAGATATACCCTGCTGCACTATGTGGCGGTATTTCTCCGGAAGATCCGGGATCTCTTCCGGGAAAATACCTCGCTGACGCTGAAAACGCTGCTGGCCCTCTTCGGCGTCACAGCGCTGGAGGCCTTCGTGATCCTCATGACCGACGGCGAGACCGACAATGAGCTGTTCTGTTTCATGCTGTACAAGCTGTTGGAGATCCCGCTGGTGGTCTGGCTGGCGCTGCAGCTGAACCGGATCCGCCGCGGGGCGGAGCGGATCGCCGGCGGTGATTTTTCGCAGCCCATCCGCACCCGGCACATGTTCTGGGAAATGAAGCGGCACGCCGAGGACCTGAACCACGCGGCCGAGGGCATGTCCGCGGCGGTGGACGAGCGGATGCGCTCCGAGCGGATGAAGACGGAGCTCATCACCAACGTCTCCCACGACATCAAGACGCCGCTGACCTCCATCATCAACTACGTGGATCTCCTGCAGAAGGAAGAAGTTGACAATCCGAAGGCCCGGGAGTATCTGTCGGTGCTCTCCCGCCAGTCCGGGCGGCTCAAGAAGCTGATCGAGGATCTGATCGAGGCCTCCAAGGCCTCCACGGGCAATCTGGAGATCCGCCCGGAGGTGATGGACGTCTCCGTGATGCTGCTGCAGGCCATCGGCGAGTTCGGCGAACGGCTGCAGGACGCGGGCCTCATTCTCGTCGTCTCCGGGAGCGACCGGGAAATGCCGGTGCTGGCGGACGGGCGGTATCTCTGGCGGGTCTTCGACAACCTGCTGGTAAATATCTGCAAGTACGCGATGCCGGGGACGCGCGTGTACCTGAGCCTTGCGGAAGAGGACGGGGAGGCGGTCATTTCCTTCAAAAATATTTCCCGGGAGGAGCTGAATATCCGCAGCGAGGAGCTGCTGGAGCGGTTCGTGCGCGGAGATTCTTCCCGGAATACCGAGGGCAGCGGTCTGGGACTGTCCATCGCCCGCTCGCTGACGGAGCTGATGGGCGGGACGCTCGCGCTCGAGATCGACGGCGATCTGTTCAAGGCCGTGGTCCGGTTCCCGCTTGCGGAGATTGCGCCGGAAAGGCCGGTTTCCGATTGACGAAAGGCATGCAAATCGCGTATAGTGTTAGGGCAGGGAATCCCCCTGCCCTTTTATGAACCCATTTGAAGCCGGAAGCCGCGACCGGATACGGAGACGGTTTCAGGCAGCACAGATAAAAAGGAGACAGTACATGAAGATCTCAGAATCCATTTTGTATGCCGGCGTCAACGACCATCAGATCGACCTCTTTGAGGGCCAGTTCGAGGTCCCCCTGGGAATGGCCTACAATTCCTATGTGATCCTCGACGAGAAGACTGCGGTCATGGATACGGCGGACGTGAATTTTACGGAGGAGTGGCTCGGAAATGTGAAAGCCGCCCTCGGAGACAGAAAGCCGGATTACCTGGTCGTGCACCACATGGAGCCGGACCACTCCGCGAGCATCCTGCGCTTCCTGGAGGAATATCCGGAGACCACGGTGGTGGGCAATGCCAAGACCTTCACCTTCTTCAGCCAGTTCTACGGCGCGCTTCCGGAGATGAAGCAGCTGACCGTGAAGAACGGCGATACCCTTGAGCTCGGCTCCCATACCCTCAATTTCGTGCTCGCGCCGATGGTGCACTGGCCGGAGGTCATGATGAGCTACGAGAGCTCCGAGGGCGTGCTCTTCTCGGCGGACGCCTTCGGCAAGTTCGGCGCCAACGACGTCGAGGATCCGGAGGGCTGGTCCTGCGAGGCGCGGCGTTACTACTTCGGCATCGTAGGAAAATACGGTATGCAGGTGCAGAACGTCCTGAAGAAAGCGAAGACGCTGGATATCCGCACGATCTGCCCGCTGCACGGGCCGGTGCTCGATGAGGACATCGCTTATTATCTCAACATCTACGACACCTGGTCCTCCTATCAGCCGGAGACCGAGGGGATCTTCGTGGCCTACACCTCTGTCTACGGCCACACGAAGGAAGCGGCGCTCCTTCTGGCGGATCTTCTCCGGGAGAAGGGCTGCCCGAAGGTCGCGGTGGCGGACCTCGCCCGCGAGGACGAGTACGAGTCTGTGGAGGACGCGTTCCGCTACGGGACGCTGGTCCTGGCGACGACGACCTATAACGGAGAAGTCTTCCCGGTCATGCACCAGTTCATCCACCATCTGACCTCACGCGGCTACCAGAACCGGAAGATCGCCTTCGTGGAGAACGGTTCCTGGGCGCCGACGGCCGCCAAGTGCATGAAGGCGCTGCTGGAGGGAGGAAAGAACCTGACCTTCGCGGAGCATACGGTCACGATCCGCTCCGCGATGACGGACTCGGACCGCGCAGCCATCGCCGCGCTCGCGGACGAGCTGACCGAGAAATACCGCGCATAACGGAAACGGAACATGCACTTCCCCGGAAGAACCTGTCTCTTCCGGGGAAGTATTTTGTGCGATAAGGCCGGAGAGCGAGCGCCGTGCTTGCACGGGCGCACATTCGACGGCCAACGGTCATCGAGGGGCGAGCCGCGAGAGG
>ONST01000106.1 GCA_900320575.1 uncultured Eubacteriales bacterium | reverse complement strand
TCCGCGATCTCCCGGACGAGCGGAAAGCTCTTCACCGATGCGCCCACGTCGATCAGCCTCTTCACGCCCTGCCCGGAAAGGGAAGCGAGCACTTCCTCCCGGTCCGCAAGGAACGCGTCGTCGTCGTAGTGGGCGTGGGTATCGAATATCATCCGATCTCCGAGCCTCCCGGCGTTTCGCTCTTCTCCGGCACCATCAGCGACAGCGTGCCGTCCGGCATCTCGGCGCACAGGATCATGCCCTGGGACTCAAGGCCCGCCATCTTGCGCGGAGCCAGGTTCTCGATGACCATGACCTTCTTGCCGACCATCATCTCCGGCGTGTACTGCGGGCGCAGTCCGGACAGGATCTGCACCGTCTTATCGCCGAGATCGATCTGTGAGCAGAGCAGCTTTTTGGACTTCTTCACCTCTTCGCAGGCGAGGATCTCGCCCACCCGGAACTCGCATTTCGCAAAATCGTCGTAGGTGCAGACGTCCTTATGGGTAAGGACCGGTTTTTCAGCCGGCGCGTCACCCTTTTCCGCAGCTTCTTCCTTTGCAGCCTCTTCGGCCTCCATGGCCTCGAGCTCCGCGAAGGTGGGCAGGCCCGCTGCCTTCCGCTGGGCGTCGACGCGCTCCATGACCTCCTCGGTCTTAAGGCGCGCGAAGAGGATCTCCGGATCCGCCGTCACGCGGTTCTCCGCCGGGTAATTGCCGGCCCTGCCGAGGGCGTCGAAGGGCACCGCCTCTGCGCAGATCTGCGCAAGGATCCGCTCCGCGGTCTCCGGCATGAACGGCGCAAGGAGCGACGCGCCGGTCAGGATGCCGTCCAGCAGGTTGTAGAGCACCGTCTGAAGGCGCGGAAGAGACGCCTCGTCCTTCGCCAGCTTCCAGGGCTCGGTCTCGTCGATGTATTTGTTGCAGCGCTTGAAGAGATTGAAGATCTCCGTCATGGCGTCCGCCACCCGGAGCGCGTCCATCTTCTCCGCCACCGCCGCCGCGCAGCCCGATACGGTCCTTGTGAGATCCTCATCGATCCCCGCTTCGTCGTGCACGCCGGTATTCTTCACCTGTCCGCCGAAATACTTGTTGCTCATGGCGATCGTGCGGTTCACGAGGTTCCCCATGGTGTTGGCCAGTTCGGAATTCCAGCGCTCGACCATCAGATCATAGGAAATGACGCCGTCATTTTCAAAGGGCATCTCGTGCAGGCAGAAATAGCGCACCGCGTCCACGGAGAAGAGCTCCGCCAGATCGTCCGCGTAGAGGACGTTGCCCTTGGATTTGCTCATCTTTCCGCCGCTCTGCAGCAGCCAGGGATGGCCGAAGACCTGCTTCGGGAGCGGCTCGCCCAGCGCCATCAGGAAAATGGGCCAGTAGATCGTGTGGAAGCGGATGATGTCCTTGCCGATCAGATGCAGATCCGCCGGCCAGTTCTTCGCGTACTGCTCCGTGGAATGGCCGTCCGCGTCGTAGCCGATGCCGGTAATGTAGTTCGAGAGCGCGTCCAGCCACACGTAGACCACGTGCTTGTCGTCGAAGTCCACCGGGATGCCCCACTTGAAGGAGGTGCGGGACACGCACAGGTCCGTAAGGCCCGGTTTCAGGAAATTGTTGACCATCTCGTTCTTCCGGGACACCGGCTGGATGAACTCCGGATGCTCCTCGATGTGCTTCATCAGGCGGTCCTGATATTTGCTCATACGGAAGAAATAGGCCTCCTCCTGCGCGCGGGTCACCGGCCGGCCGCAGTCCGGGCACTTGCCGTCCACCAGCTGGGAATCCGTCAGGAAGGACTCGCAGGGCGTGCAGTACCAGCCCTCATAGACGCCCTTGTAGATGTCGTCGTTCTTGTACATTTTTTTGAAGATCTTCTGGATCTGCTTCTCGTGATAATCGTCCGTCGTGCGGATGAACTTATCATAGGAGGTATTCATCAGATCCCAGATCCGCCGGATCTCCGCAGCGGTCTGATCCACGAAAGCCTGGGGCTCCATGCCGGCGTCCTTCGCCTTCTCCTCGATCTTCTGGCCGTGCTCGTCGGTGCCGGTCTGGAAGAAGACGTCGTAGCCTTCGGCCCGCTTCCAGCGCGCGATCGCGTCCGCGAGAATGATCTCGTATGTATTTCCGATGTGCGGCTTGCCCGATGCGTAGGCGATCGCCGTCGTGATGTAATATTTTCCTTTATTTCCCATGTGCCCCTCCTCATGTGCGCACTGATCCACTATATGGTCATACTTTTATCCATCATACGCTATTTGTTTACAAAAATCAATGAAAAGCCCGAATCCGCCCGTCCAGC
>ONST01000039.1 GCA_900320575.1 uncultured Eubacteriales bacterium | reverse complement strand
CCGGAACGGAGGAATGATGTACGGAGCAATGCTGGGAGACATGGTCGGAGCTCCCTATGAATTTGGCGAAAGCATGAAACGCAAAAAATTTCCTGTATTTATAAGGAGGACGCACTTTACAGACGACACGGTCATGACCTGCGCGGTGGCGGACGCCCTGATCCGGGCAAAAAAGGAAGGCCTCGCCTCCGACGAGGCGGCCGTAAAGCGGCTCTCCGCGGAGCGGATGCGGGCCTGGGGCCGGAAATATCCGGATGCAGGCTACGGCGGTAGATTTTACGAATGGCTCTTCCATCCCGCCATGGGCCCCTACAACAGCTGGGGCAACGGCTCGGCGATGCGGGTCTCTTCCGCGGGCTGGCTCTACGGAACCCTGGAGGAAGTCCTTCAGGCCGCCCGCTGGACCGCTGAAGTCACGCACGACCACCCGGAAGGCGTACTCGGAGCGGAAGCCGCTGCCGGGGCCGTGTTCCTGGCCCGCACCACGAAAGACAAGGAGGCAGTCAGAAGCTTCATCACCGGCAGGATCGGGTATGATCTCTCCCGCACCTGCGACGAGATCCGCCCCGGCTACCGGTTTGACGTCTCCTGCCGGGGAACGGTCCCGGAGGCCGTCACCGCCTTCCTTGAGGGCACGGATTTTGAGGACGTGCTCCGCACCGCCGTTTCCCTGGGCGGCGACTGCGACACCCTGACCTGCATCGCCTGCAGCATCGCGGAAGCTTTTTACGGGATCCCGGAGGATCTGAAGGAAGGCTGCCGCGCCCGCCTCACGGATGAGATGATCGGGATCGCGGAGGAAGTGGATCTGCACCTGGCGTAAAATGCAGGTGTTTCTGAGGCAGGCGCGGCATCCCTGTTATCCTGAAAGTCCGCCGCGCTTCCTCGCCATGAGGACCGACAGATACCCCGCCTCCTCCGGAAGCTCTTCCGGCGGGCAGACCAGCTTCTCGCCGGGAAGCCCGCAGTTTTCCGCCAGATACAGCTCCCGGTCTCCGCCTTCCAGGCTCTCCCTGAGCTCCCGGTAATTCCGCCCGGACTTCATGAGCACATATGTTCCGTTGAATTCCGGAAGTTCTTTCTCATAGAGCCCCGGCAGAATGCGGAGCTCCTCGTCTTCCAGGGCCAGAGGCGCCCTCCAGGCGGCCGCGGCCGCGCAGAAGGACGGGACTCCGCTCACATAGTGCAGAATGACGCCCCGCGCCGCAAGATACGGCTGCAGATAGGAAATGCTGCAGTAGATCGAGGGATCGCCCAGGGTAAGGACCGCGGCCCGCGCCGCCCCGTCCGCCAGAGACGCGAGCACATCTGCCGCCTCCCTCCGCTTTTTTTCCAGGATCTCCCGGTCGCGGATCATCGGCAGGTCAAGCCCGGTCAGTTCTTTTTCCGCCAGTTCCGGCACTGCCTGCACCGCGATCCGGTAAGCAAGCGACTTCTGCGGATCCCTGCCCACGACAGCGATCCGGTCTGCATTTTTCAGGAGTCTTACCGCCTTTAAGGTCAGAAGCTCCGGGTCTCCGGGGCCGGTTCCGATACAGTAAAGCTCTTTTGGCGCATGCATCGTGTTCTCTCCCTGTTCCATATATTTCACATTCCTTCTCCCATTCCGGGAAAAACGGGACGCCGCAGTTTCTCCGGCTGAAGCATCCCATAAAGAAGGGCAGGTCCTTAGACCTGCCCGCTCAGCACTTCTCTATCGGAGAAAAAACCAGTATCCGGCTCCGGCCGCAGCTGCAACGGCCAGCAGCACGGCGGTCCAGCGGTAGAAATGCCGCTCCATCCAGTAGTATTTATTGCGGCCGCGCTCTCCCTTCTTCAGCCAGACAGGATCCGTGCTGGATCCCTTCTCCTGGTTGCAGCGGAGGCAGGACGCCACCAGATTGTCCGGATCGTTGATCCCGGTCAGCTTCTTCCGCAGCTTCTTCTGGACGGAAAGAGAGGACGAGGCGTCTCTCACCGGGTAGAGGTGATCCACCGTGACGCGCTTCCGCGGAAGCAGTTTTCCGCAGTACACGCAGTAATACATCCCCAGAAGATCCGGCCGGTGGTGTTCAAAATACACCCGCCGGTAGCTTCCGCCTCTCCGTCCGTAGGCGTTGAGGATCCGGATGCGCAGGCCCTTCTTCCGGCAGAACCGCTCGATCCGCCGGAT